>JBAXLF010000001.1:0-96090 GCA_037134955.1 Actinomycetota bacterium
CCAGCACGTGGCGGCCGCGATGATCGTGCAGGTGCAACACGTCAAGTCTCTCAAGGTCGTGAAGTCAGCGATCCACGCGGGTTTCGCCCTGCTCCACAAGAGCGCGACCAATCCAGAATTCGTCCACGTATCTTCGAACCAGATATCCCAGATGATGTAACAGGTGAAGAGCTCGAGAAGAGTGTTCGCGCAGAGTTGCTCAGCCTCTCTGCCGAGAATGCAAAAGTTGTTGCGCGACATATGGTCTGTGTAAATCTCTATATGGATGTAGATCCTGAACTTTCACATAAGCATGCAGTGGCTGCCGCTCACCATGCAGGTCGTCTCGCTGTTGTGCGCGAGACAGCTGGCTATGCCGCATACCGTGCAGGTCATTATGAAATTGCCCTAAAAGAGTTACGAGCTTCACATCGAATCTCCGGAGATGTCTCAATGTGGCCAGTGATGGCAGATTGCGAACGCGGACTCGGAAACCCTCTCAAAGCCCTGAATTTGGCTGGTTCTGCCGAGGTCAAGCGTTTAGCAAAACCTGAAGAGATTGAGATGCGCATTGTTGCATCCGGTGCACGACGTGACCTTGGAGAGTTCGATGCGGCAGTTGTTACTCTGCAATGTAAAGAGTTGAAGAATGAGAATGAAGAATGGGCGCTACGACTACGTTATGCCTATGCCGACGCACTCGATGCAGCAGGGCGCAGAGATGAAGCGCGTGAATGGTTCCTCAAGTGCGCAGACTTAGATCCCGATGAATTAACTGATGCTCTGGAGCGTTCCGAGGGCTAGTTAGATATCCACATATCTTCACCTTCGCGCAAATTCTGTCAGTCCAACGTTCCATCATCGCCCTTTCATCGATTGAAAGGAAATGTATGGCTGCCACAAAGAAAATTGAGAAATCTTCTACTCGAATTGAAGAGGAAGAGATTGATTACTCTCTGAACGATCTGCTCTTGCGCGGACGTGTCTCAGCTCCTGCTACAACCAAGGAACTTCCGAGCGGCGACAAAGTTGTTGAATTCAGATTAATAGTTACCCGTTCCGAACGAGAGGGCGTCGATACCCTCGATATCGCAGCCTGGAGCGCAAAGATGCGCAAGATTGCTCTTACCCTCGAAGGTGATGAGTGGATCGAAGTATCAGGCTCAATACATCGCCGCTTCTGGCAAAGCCCGTCAGGGGTTGCAAGTCGATGGCAGATTGAGGCGGCGGAGATTGTCCGCCTTTAGCCAGCCTCACTCGATACTCTAGGGGTATGGCTAAGTCTCCGATTCTCGAGCTCTTCGCGACTCTCAAGAGTTATGCGCAGAAACTCTCCGATGGCGAACGGAGTCCGGCTGAGATCGCAGCGGCTCTCAATGATTGGGCTCACGAGAGCGCGGAGTCGGTTCGAGGAAAGATTCACGAAGAAGTCGAAACCGCGGTACTCAAGATGGGCTTTGTAAAACGCGAGGAGTTTGAGGCCTTGGTCAAGGAAGTCGAGGCGCTCAAGAAGGTAAAAAAGTCTGCAGCAAGAAAGCCAGTTACGAAGAAGATTGCAAAGAAGAGCACACCTAAGAAGAAGGCAGTGAAGCGATGAGCGATGAACACGATGTAAACCTTGTACAGGAAGTTCGTACCGAACTCGAAGAGATCGATGCCAGTGATCTCACCGAGCACTCTGTACGTTTTGAAGCGCTCCATGAAAAATTGCAAGAGTCTCTCAAGTCGATAGATAATCTTTAAAGATTTCCCCATGAAGACACGTCTCGATGCTGAACTCGTTCGTCGCGAACTCGCGCGTTCGCGTGAGCATGCCGCCGATCTCATCGAGTCACGTTCAGTTCTGGTTGGCGGAATCCCTGCCACCAAACCTGCGACACAGGTTGATGCTGAAACGTCGATAACAATTCAAGGCGATCGAGATGATTTCGTCTCGCGCGGCGGTCATAAGTTAGCGGGCGCTTTTGATGCCTTTACCGGTGTTGCAGTTGAAGGAAAGACTTGTCTTGATGCAGGTGCATCAACTGGTGGTTTTACCGATGTTCTCTTGCGTCGTGGCGCTACCTTGGTGGTCGCAGTTGATGTCGGTTACGGTCAATTGGCGTGGGAACTTCGCCAAGATCCACGCGTCAAAGTTCTCGATCGCACCAATATCCGCCATCTGACTGGCGAACAAGTCGGCGAAGATATCGATCTCGTCGTGGCAGATTTATCCTTTATCTCTCTTGCCCTCGTTCTCCCAGCACTTGCTGCAGTCTCTAAAGCGGATGCAGATTTCGTCTTAATGGTGAAACCGCAATTCGAAGTCGGTCGCGAAAAGTTAGGAGCTGGGGGAGTTGTGCGCGATCCTGCCCTTCGCCGTTCCGCAGTTCTCGATGTCGCAGAGGCGGCATATGACGTAGGTCTAGGCACAATGGGAATTGCAGCAAGCCCACTTCCGGGGCCAGCCGGAAACGTTGAATACTTCTTGTGGTTGCGACGTGGCGCACCTGCAATTGATGAAAGCGCGCTCGATCGAGCGATAGAGATGGGACCGGCCTAATGACAATTCGTAGCGCAGCACTTGTCATCAACCCTTCTCGTGAAGAAGCAATCACTGCCGCACAAGAACTTGCACCACTTCTATATTCAGCAGGTTTCTCGCTTTATACAATCTCAGATGTATCAATCGAAGGTATCAAGAAAGTCTCTCCTGTAGATCTACCTGATATCGAAGTCGCAGTGGTCTTAGGTGGCGATGGAACAATTCTGCGCGCAGCCGAAATTACTCTCAAGAAGAACGTTCCTTTACTTGGAATCAATTTGGGGCACGTTGGCTTTATGGCCGAGGTCAATCGTCCATCGATTGCAGCTATCGCCGAAAGTATTATCTCTCAGAGCTATGTCTCAGAAGATCGCATGATCCTTCACTACGCAGTCGAAAGAGGCGGTAAGGAGATCGGCAACGGCTGGGCGCTCAATGAAGTTACAGTCGAACGCAATGGCACCACCATGGTCGAACTCTTTGTAGAGATTGATAACCGACCACTTTCTCATTGGGGATGCGATGGATTGATCTGCTCGACTCCCACAGGTTCAACTGCCTATGCCTTTAGCGCAGGGGGGCCAGTTCTATGGCCAGAAGTGGATGCACTTGTCCTTCTTCCTATTTCAGCGCATGCGCTCTTCTCGCGCCCGATGGTCGTATCGCCTAAATCTGAAATCGTTGTGACTATCGATTCCTCAGATGCAATTCTCTCGGCAGATGCTCTGCGGAAAACACCTCTTCACAAAGGGGATCGCGTTTTGATTACTCGCGGATCTCAGACCATCAAACTTTCACATGTATCTAAAACGCTCTTCACAGATAGATTGGTAGCAAAGTTCAAACTTCCCGTTGAAGGTTGGCGCGGTGAGTGAACGTTCTTATCTAGAAGAGATTTCAATCCGCAATCTCGGAATCATCGAACAATCTGAACTCGAGCTCGGTCGCGGTCTCAATGTCTTAACTGGCGAAACCGGTGCAGGAAAGACCATGATTCTCACAGCCCTAGCTCTGGTTTTAGGCGGTAAGAGCGACAGTTCATTGGTACGCCATGGTTCAGAGCGCTTGGTTGCTACTGCGCAATTTTCTGTTACGAAAAATTCACATGAGAAATTGGATGAAATCGGAGCCGAGACCGAAGGTTCATCTCTGATTGTTACCCGGACAGTCAACAGTGATGGCAAGAGTAAAGCTTCGTGCGGGGGAGTCACTGTTCCGGCAGGAACTCTGGCTGATGTCACCGAACCACTGATTGAGATTCACGGCCAATCGGCAAATGCACAGATTGTGAAACCCGCACGTCAGCGCGAACTCCTTGATCGCTTTGGTGGAGAGGCAATTGCGAAGGCGCTGAGTGAATATCAAGACGTATATTCGCAATATCTGGAGTTAAAAGAGCGCATCAAGGCGATGAAGGCATCGGCCAATAAGCGTGACGGCGAGATCGCCGAACTTGAGGAGTTCCTATCTGCGTGGGCGAAGTTGAAGGCGGTACGGAATGAAGCGTCTTCAGTAGAAGATGAGATTAAACGATTATCGAGTGTGGAAGATCTGCGCATCGCATCAAGTGGTGCACTTGCATCTCTCGATGCAGAGGATTCCGGAGCACTTAATCTCCTGCATTCAGCTCGTCGCATCCTCGATGCGGCCAAAGGTAAAGATTCACGCCTTGAAGAGATCGCAGAACGCGTAGCGGAATCACTCTTCATCCTCGATGATGCCTCATCAGATCTTGCATCCTATGCCACTGGTTTAGAAGCAGATCCAGAAAGACTTGATGCGCTACAGAATCGAAAAGCAGAAATCAATCTCTTCATCAAGCGGTGGGGTGGTCCAGGCTCACTCGACGATGAACTTGTCCTTCTTGCGGCAAAGGCAAAGACCGGCAAGGAATCAATTGCAGATCTCAAAGGTGGAGATGACCGAATAGCCGAGCTAGAGAATGAGCTCTTGCAGATTAAGAACACTTTATTGAAAGCGGCGCAATCTTTAACAGATGTGAGAAGTAAATCTGCTCAGGCGCTATCGCTGGCAGTAACAAAAGAGATTCAAGCACTTTCAATGCCACATACACAATTCTTTGTTGATGTCGCCGCGCCGGATTATCAATCGCCACTGAAAGAAAGCGACTTCACCTCTTTGGGTTGCGATGAGATTACGATGCAGATTCAAGGTCAGATCGATGGACCCAAGATTGCATTAGGTAAAGGCGCTAGTGGTGGCGAAATGTCGCGCATTATGTTGGGGCTGGAAGTAGTTATCGCAAAGTCTCATCCGGTTGGCACCTACATCTTCGACGAGGTCGATGCCGGAGTAGGTGGCAAAGCCGCTATCGAGGTAGGAAAACGTTTACATGCACTTGCGCAGAACGCTCAAGTCATTGTTGTCACCCACCTTCCTCAAGTCGCAGCTTGGGCAGATACCCACTTTGTGGTGCGCAAAAGTAGCGATGGTTCAGTAGTCCAATCTGGCGTCTCGAAATTGGGGCAAGCTGAGCGCGTAGAAGAGATTGCACGCATGCTCGCAGGTCTCGAAGAATCCTCGAGTGCGCGAGAACACGCGGCCGAACTTCTGGCGATGCGAGGCTAATCCCACACAGGCGATAGGATGGTCTTCCATGAGCCAAGCGCATGTGACCAAACATATTTTTGTAACTGGCGGAGTCGCCTCAAGTCTTGGAAAAGGTCTCACCGCATCCTCTTTAGGTCGCCTACTTGTGGCGCGCGGCATTCGGGTAACGATGCAGAAGCTCGATCCTTATCTCAATGTTGACCCGGGCACTATGAATCCCTTTCAGCATGGCGAAGTCTTCGTCACCGATGATGGTGCTGAGACCGATTTAGATATAGGCCATTACGAACGCTTTCTCGATAGAAATCTTGCTGGTTCTGCAAATGTCACAACCGGTCAGGTGTATTCGAAGGTCATTGCCCGCGAACGTCGTGGAGAGTATTTGGGGGAGACTGTCCAAGTCATTCCACACATCACCAATGAGATTAAAGAGCGCATGCTCGCCAATGATTCCGCAGATGTTGATGTCGTGATTACCGAAATTGGTGGAACGGTTGGCGATATCGAATCTCAACCATTTCTCGAAGCTGCGCGTCAGCTTCGACAAGAGGTCGGTCGAGATAACGTCTTCTACCTCCATATCTCACTAGTTCCCTATATTGGCCCTTCAGGTGAATTGAAGACTAAGCCAACGCAACACTCGATTGCAGCCCTACGTAGTATCGGTATAGCTCCTGATGCAGTTGTGCTCCGTTGCGATCGCCCAATCCCAGATGGAATTAAGAAGAAGGTCTCACTGATGTGCGACGTTGATATCGAGGCGGTAGTTGCTGCAGTCGATGCCCCATCAATCTATGACATTCCCAAAGTTCTCCACACAGAAGGTTTAGATTCCTACATTGTTCGTCGATTGGCACTTGGTGGCCATGAGGTGCAATGGGGAGATTGGGATGATCTGCTCAAGCGAGTGCATTCCCCAAAACATACGATAAAAGTCGCGCTCGTTGGAAAGTACATCGATCTTCCAGATGCATATCTATCGGTCTCTGAAGCACTTCGTGCAGGTGGTTTTGCCAATGAGGCGAAGATTGAAATTATCTGGGTACCAAGCGACGAATGTGAAACTCCGGAAGGTGCGAAGAGAGCGCTCGGGGATATCGATGCGATCTGTGTTCCAGGTGGCTTTGGTATTCGTGGTATCGAAGGAAAGCTCGGAGCGCTCACCTTCGCTCGCGAGAACAAGATTCCAACACTTGGCCTCTGCCTTGGTCTGCAATGTATGGTTATTGAAGCAGCGCGCAATCTGGCAGGAATCAAGGATGCAAACTCTGCAGAATTTCTTCCTGATAGCGGAACGCATGTCATTGCGACGATGGATGATCAGAAAGCGATTGTTGCGGGCGGGGGAGATATGGGCGGATCGATGCGCCTCGGTCTTTATAAGGCAACGCTGCTTCCCGGTTCTATCGTTTCGGGCGTCTACGGAACAACTGAAATTTCAGAGCGCCACCGCCATCGTTATGAAGTCAATAACCAATACCGCGACCAAATTTCGCAAGCGGGTCTGGTCTTCTCAGGAATGTATACAGATCGCGACCTCGTGGAATTCGTCGAACTTCCGAGAGAGGTACATCCTTACTATGTCGGAACACAAGCTCACCCCGAGCTTCGCTCGCGGCCTACGCGGCCACATCCGCTCTTTGTAGGTCTTATAGCTGCAGCCTTGGTTCGTAAAGGTGCGCGCTAAATTAGAGTTGCGTAATGAACTTTGAGGCAGCGCGCTCGTCGTATCTCGATCAGTTGCGTATCGAACGTGGACTCTCTTCAAACTCCATCGCTGCATATTCGCGAGATTTAGATAAGTTTGCCAAGTTCCTCGTTGAACATCGCCGAGACTTTGCGAGCTTAACTCCACAGGATCTGACTGATTGTGAAGTCTGGCTTAAGTCTCAAGGTCTGGCTCTCTCAAGTGTGAATAGGTCGCTCTCGGCGGTCAAAGGTTTCTATAAGTATTCGCAATTGGAATTTGGAATTGCGAATCCGACTCTCGAGATCATCAGCGGCAAGATCTCTCGAAAACTTCCTAAGGCACTTTCTATCGATGAAATCACTTCCTTGATCGAATCGGCAAAACGTGAGGGAGATGCAACTTCGCTCCGTGATTGCGCGATTCTGGAACTTCTCTACTCATCTGGCGCACGAGTCAGCGAACTCGTTGGAGTAAATACTGCTGATATCTCAATCTCACATACAAACGATGGCGATGTCACAGTTCTGAAATTGCGGGGAAAGGGTTCAAAGGAGCGGATAGTTCCGCTTGGAAAATTTGCGGTTGCTGCAATTGAAGATTACTTCACTCGCACCCGCCCCGCGCTATCGGCCAAAAATCCTAAGACTGAATCTGCACTATTTCTCAATTCACGTGGAAAGCGTCTGTCCCGTCAGAGCGCCTGGCAGATAGTTTTAGATGCAGCTATTGCAACAGGTTTAGAAGGGCGAGTTTCTCCCCACGTATTTAGACATTCGTATGCAACGCATTTGCTGGATGGGGGAGCCGATATCCGCGTTGTGCAGGAGTTATTGGGGCACTCATCAGTGACAACAACTCAGATCTATACCTTGATCACGATTGATAAGGTGCGCGAGAGTTATAGCACCGCACATCCGCGCGCTAAATAGCTTTAGATTCCGCGCAATCTACGAGCGAGGATACTTTGATCGCCCTTAGCTTCAAGATCGGCGATGATGACTGCAATAGATTCGCGAACAATGCGACCGCGATCTACAGCAAGTCCTAAATCACCGCGAAGCATGAGTCGCGCTTGATCTAAATCGAAGAGTTCGTCAGTTGAAAGATAGACAGTGATCTTCTCTTCATGAAGTTCGCGACCAGAAGGCGACTTCTCTGCTGCAGTAACGCGACGACGAGAGATTGTGCGAACACCTTTCTTGGTCTTAGGTGTCGAACTCTGTGTCACCGGCGTTACTGGTGCCGCTGCCTGAATTGGTTCGGCTACCTGACGCACAGCGCTCAGTGCTGGTGTATTGGCGCGGAATAATTCATCGGCTCCGGGCAAGCTAGCTCTACGTGTCATCGGGCGCCTCCTCGGGCAATGAGTTCGCGTGCTAGACGTCGATATGACTGCGCTCCACCAGATGATGATGCGTAGGCAGTAATAGGTTCGCCAGCAACAGTTGTTTCAGAGAAACGGATAGTTTTTGCAATGATTGTCTCAAATACATCTTCGGGGTACTTTTCGAGAATCGCTGTTAGTACCTCACGGTTGTGTAGCGTTTTGCGATCGTACATAGTCGCGAGAATTCCGATGAGATTGAGTTCTGGATTAAGGAAGCTGCGCACCTTATCGATATTTCCTTTGAGTTCGATAAAGCCGTGTAGCGCAAAGTATTCGCATTGCAATGGAACGATAACTTCATCTGATGCAACAAGTGCGTTAATTGTTAGCTGACCCATTGTTGGCTGGCAGTCAATCAAAATAACATCGTATTCACCACGTAGGCGAGCGAGTGCTCGCTTGAGATATTGCTGACCACCGATCTCTGCTCCCAGAGTGGTCTCTGCAGTACCTAAATCCCGGTTAGCAGGAAGAAAATCTAGACCGGCAACAGATGATTTCAAAACAATCTCATCAATATTTGCATCTTGGGTCATCAGGGCGTAATACACAGTGTTCTCGAGTGGAAGTGCATGGGCATTCACACCTAGACCCAGAGAGAGACCACCTTGTGGATCGAAGTCGACTAAAAGTACGCGGCGTCCGAGTTCTGCGAGCGCTGCACCCAGATTGATAGTCGATGTTGTCTTTCCGACGCCACCTTTTTGGTTGAAGATCGAGATGACCTTTGCATCACCATGCTCTGTCAGTGGTGCAGGGATAGGAAAATTCTTAGGGTTTTTCCCAAGGAGGTTGGCGGTAGTTGCTACATCATCGTCAAATGTCGATTTAGCGTTCAAGCGAGAAACCTCTTTTCAGTTGTCACGACTCTACGCGTAAAGCGCAAGGAACTGCAAGTAAGCAAGTAGTGTGCCCTCGTGGAAAGTCTTACAACACCAGCGGAAATCACCTCGGATGAAGCGGAAAATATCGCTCCCGAGAGTGGTTTTAGCGTCCACCTCGCCAACTTCGATGGCCCTTTCGACCTTCTCCTGCAACTTATCTCGCGCCACAAGATGGATATCACTGAGGTCTCGCTCAGCATGGTTACCGACGAATTCATCTCCTTCATCCGAGCCTTGGAAGAGACTGGAGAAGGCTGGCGCTTAGATCAGGCGACTGAGTTCCTCGTGATCGCAGCCACCTTGCTCGATCTCAAAGCTGCCCGCCTACTTCCTAGCGGGGAGATCGAAGATGAGGAGGATCTAGCCCTCCTTGAAGCTCGAGATATCCTCTTTGCCCGACTTCTCCAATATCGAGCCTTTAAGGAGATCGCCGCCTCCTTCCAGGATGCCATTGCGATCGCCGATAAATCCTTTCCTCGCGTAGTCGCCCTCGATCCAGCGCTAGCCTCATTACTTCCGGAGGTCTTGATTGGGGTCGGAGCTACGCGCTTTGCCGCTATCGCTGAGCGTGTTTTGACCCCGAAGGCGCCTCCCGTAGTGGCTGTCCAGCACCTGCATAGCGCTCTTGTGAGCGTGGCTGAGGAGTCAAAGTTGGTCGTTGAGGCTCTCCGAAAGGGGCGAACCCTCTCCTTCCGCAACCTCATCCAAGGTGCAGACTCAACTCTCGTTGTTGTCGCTCGCTTTTTGGCTCTCCTCGATCTCTACAAGCAGGGCGCTCTCCGCTTCGAACAGGTTATGGCCCTTGGCGAGCTGCAGATTAGCTGGGTTGGCTCCGATGAGGGCGAGATTCTTGCCACTGATGAGTTCGATATCCCTACCTCCCTTGCCCAGGATGAGGAAAGCGCTGAAATGTCCCGAATAAATGAGACAGAAGAGGAAGAAAATGTCTGAATCCGAGGTTGAGACTCCAGCCCTTGAAGTTGTTGAAGATAGCCAGCTCTCGCATGTATTTGACCCGGCCGCTCTCGCCCGTTCGATTGAGGCAATCTTGATGGTAGTCGACGAGCCGGTCACTGAGCTCACCCTGGCCTCGGTCCTGCAGGTAACTGTCGATCAGGTAGTCGATGCTCTCGAGAGCCTCGTCCCTAGCTACGATGACCGCGGCTTCACGCTCAAGGCGATCAATGGGGGATGGCGCTTCTACAGCCACCCTGATTGCAGCGCCGTCGTGGAGAAGTTCGTCCTTGATGGTCAACAGAATCGCCTGACTCAGGCAGCGCTCGAAACCCTCGCTGTTATCGCCTATCGCCAGCCTATCTCCCGCGCCCGAGTCTCAGCTATTCGAGGTGTCAATGTCGAGGCTGTCATGAAGACTCTCATCACCCGAGGGCTGGTTGAGGAGTACGGGGTCGAAAATGAGACCGGAGCAATCCTGTATAAGACCACCAGCTACTTCCTCGAACGGCTAGGCCTCAACGCCCTCACAGATCTACCACCTCTTGCGCCTCATCTGCCTGATATCGATGGCCTCGATGAGATCCTCGATTCGCTTACTGACTAAGTAACGCTCTACACTTCTCGTCTAGAGCCTCCCGCTCCTTGTGCGGGGGAGTTGACTGTCGAGAATGGATAGCCACATGGCCGAAATGCGCCTCAATAAGATCATCGCCGATGCCGGAATCACCTCACGTCGCGGAGCCGACGAGCTCATCATGGATGGGCGAGTTACCGTCGATGGCCATCAAATTCGCGAGCTCGGCGCAAAGTTTGACCCTGAAAAGCATAAAGTAAGCGTGGATGGCGAGACAATTACGCGCTCTTTGTCTAAGTCTTATTTAGTGCTTCATAAACCAAAAGGTGTTCTGTCTACGATGTTCGACCCGGAAGGTCGCCCTTCTCTCTCTGACTTTATCGATCTTCGAAGAGAGCGACTCTTCCATGTGGGGCGTCTCGATAAGGACTCTGAAGGACTGATTTTGCTGACCAATGATGGGGATCTGACCTTCCGTGCAACCCACCCATCCTTTGGTCTGGAGAAGACCTACATCATTGAGTTTGATGGGAAGCTTCCGGTTGGGGTAGATAAGGTCCTTCTTAAGGGGATCGAGCTAGAGGATGGGATGGGTCGAGTTCTCGCCTTTAAACATCTATCCCCCCAGTGGATCGAGGTCACTATCCATGAAGGTCGCTATCACATCATCCGTCGACTCATGGAGGCTGTAGGTGTCGACGTCTTGCGGTTGATCCGTACCAACTTCGGCCCAATCTCCTTAGGTGATACGCCAGAGGGAAGATGGCGAGATCTCAATAGCGCTGAATTGTTAAGTCTGCAAAACGCTTTAGATATAAAACCCTAAATCAGGTTTCTATCTATTAAACCATTTGGTAATAAATCTATATTTAAAATCGTCCCAATGTTTGGAATCTATTTATCGATATTTATACGCTTGGAAGAGGACAGTTTTAGTTGATTTATCGATATTTAGAAAGCCTTAGAGTTCGGGGAGTCGATCTGAGTGCAAATGTTTGAGACTCAAAAAGAGAAGTAACAGTTAAAGAGATTTGTCGGCAAAACGAGAAGTATATATCTTCATCCGAGAAGAGGTAAGGGTACGATTGGTCAATGTCAGTGCGAGCGATCCGAGGAGCTACCCAAGTCGAGGCTAATACAGCCGAATCGATTACGGCTGCGACCCAAGAATTGATCCGTGAAATCCTGGCTGCCAACTCCTTAACGTCAGAGGATGTCATCTCAGTCCTCTTTACAGCGAGCCCCGATCTGACTGCAACCTTTCCCGCTGCAGCTGTGAGATCCCTTGGCTTTGAAGATACCCCACTGATCTGTTCGGTAGAGATTGATGTACCTGGAGCGCTTCCTCGAACTGTTCGGGTAATGGCACATGTTGAAAGTTCGCTATCGAAGAGCGAAATCGCCCATATCTATCTCCATGGAGCTAAATCCCTGCGTCGAGATATCGCCCAATAGGCCCAGAATGACCCTTTCTCATGTTCGAATAGTTGGATCTGGCCTGATTGGAACCTCGATTGGCCTAGGTCTTGCCCTCAAAGGGGTCGGAGTCACGATGGTCGATAGCGATGGACGTGCGCAATCGCTAGCAAGAGATCTGGTAAAGAGCTCACCATCTGCTGATATCGATCTCACTATCTTTGCCACACCTTTAGGAGCGGTGAAATCGCTTCTGGATGGAGAATTTTCCGCCAATCCACACTCAGCATTTATAGATATTGGATCAGTTAAGTCTAAAGTTAAGGTTGAGGTATCAACCTCGTCGATGCCACTCAACCGATTTCTTCCCACACATCCCATGGCAGGTCGCGAGATGGGTGGGGCCGAGTCAGCTCGAGCCGATCTCTTTCAAGGTCGCGCATGGATTGTCGATAGCCAAGGCGTAGATAGCGATGTCATTGCCAGAGCATCTGAGCTGATTGAGTTTCTCGGTGCTCACAAGGTCGATCTCGATTCATCCGAACATGACAAGGCGGTTGCCTTGATCTCGCATCTTCCACAACTGGTCTCATCTCTCTTAGCCAAGCAACTTGATGGGGGAGAAGCTGGTTGGCTCGAATTAGCTGGAGCCGGATTGCGCGATACGACTCGGATTGCAGCATCTGATGCAAAGCTGTGGAGAGAGATCATCACGGCAAATAGCCAAGCGATTAAGCCTTTACTCGAGAAGCTACAGAGCGATGTGGGCGCTTTGATTGGGTCACTCGATGATGAAAGTTCTGTCGCACAGGTAATAGAAGAAGGCCAACGAGGTCGTGCTCGTATTCCCGGCAAACATGGCGGCAAGGCCCGCGAATATACCTACCTGCCAATCGTGATTGAAGATAAGCCTGGACAGTTAGCAGCGCTCTTCGACGAATGTGCAACTGCAGGAGTAAACGTTGAAGATTTATCGATCGAACATAGTCCGGGGCAATTTACTGGACTTATAACACTCGCACTTTCCCAGATGGATGCAGAAAAGCTAGGCGATCATTTGAAAGCTCATGGGTGGAGTGTTCACTCACCTCGTCGATAGACCAATCGGTAAGTTCAAAAAGGATTAACCAATAGAATTAACCAACTAAAGATGGGCTGTGAAGATGATTGTTGTTGCGCTAGATGGCCCAAGTGGCTCTGGCAAATCCAGCACCTCTAAAGGTATTGCGATACGCGCAGGGTGGAACTATCTCGATACTGGCGCGCTCTATCGCGCAATCACCTTTCTTGCTTTATCGATAAAGAGCGAAAACCCACAAGAGATTATCTCCGCGGTTATTGATTCTCCGATTACATTCAATTCCAATCCACGCGATCCCAAAATATTTTTGGGCGGGAAAGATATTTCAGTCGAAATCCGTTCGCATGAAGTGACTGAGAAAGTTTCTGTAATTAGTGCGCTACCAGAAATTCGCGCCGAATTACTGACGTTGCAACGTTCGATCATCGCAAAGGCAGATCGCGGAATAGTTGTAGAAGGTCGCGATATCGGAACTGTTGTATGTCCTGATGCTGCGTTGAAGATTTATCTCACCGCTGATATTTCAGCGCGAGCTATCAGGCGCGATGCGGAACTTGCTGATAGTTCTCGTGGCGCTGAAGCTGTCGCTCAATCTCTTGCATCACGCGATGAAATTGATTCGACCCGCGCTGTCTCGCCATTGGCAATGGCCTTCGATGCGGTCCATATTGATTCAACAGAGCTGACTCTCGAAGAGACCACTGATCGGATTTGGGAGCTACTTTCACAAAGATCGCTTCTGGGGCTACCGATTGTTGCAATCCTGGGTCGCCCAAATGTTGGTAAATCAACGTTAATCAATCGTTTTATTGGTCGTCGCGAAGCAATTGTTGAAGATACTCCGGGCGTTACGCGAGATCGAGTTCAGTACGAATGCGAATGGGGCGGGCGCAGATTTATCATCATGGATACAGGTGGATGGGAATCCAAACCGGATGGAATCTCAATTCAAGTAAGTGCGAGTGCAGAGTTGGCGATGGGCGAAGCCGATGTTCTTTGCTTTGTCGTCGATGCACAAGTTGGGGCACTTGATGAAGATGACATTCTGGTTCAGGAACTTCGCAAGGCGAAGAAGCCGACGATCTTGGTCGCCAATAAGGTTGATGGTGATAACGATGAATCAGATGCACATGCGCTCTGGAATATCGGATTAGGAGAGCCACATTTTGTTTCGGCCCTGCATGGACGTGGTAGTGGAGATTTGCTCGACGCCATTGTTAATGAACTTCCGGAAGTTGGCGCGGCACAGGTGCAAGATGGATATCGCCGCATCGCACTGATTGGTCGTCCCAATGTAGGTAAATCAAGTCTGCTCAATGCCTTAGCTGGCGAGAGCCGCGCAATTGTTGACTCAGTCGCTGGAACAACTCGTGATCCGGTTGACGAACTTATTGAATTTGGCGGAAGTATCTGGCGCTTTGTTGATACTGCAGGCTTAAAGAAGCGAGCAAACCAGGCAAGTGGAACTGATTATTACGCAACGCTTCGTACTCAGACAGCGCTCGAACGTTGTGAATGTGCAGTCGTTGTTCTCGATGCATCCGTGCCTATCTCTGAACAAGATTTGCGAGTAATCACGATGGTCGAAGAAGCTGGCAAAGCGATGGTAATCGTGATGAATAAATGGGATTTAGTCGATGAAGATCGTCGCACCCAATTGGATAAAGAGATAGAACGCCATCTCGATCAAGTTGAATGGGCACAGATTGTGAATGTCGCTGCCATGACCGGTTGGCATCGTGATCGCCTTGCTCCGGCTCTGCGCACCGCGATCGATTCTTGGGAGCGTCGCGTTCCGACCTCGAAGCTCAACTCATTCTTGGGGGCGCTGATTGGCGCAACTCCACCGCCTGTCCGTGGCGGAAAGCAGCCGAAGGTCTACTACGCAACCCAAGCTGGTATCGCACCACCAAAGTTTGTGGTCTTCTCATCTGGCTGGATCGAAGCGTCATATCGTAGATTTATCGAACGGCGCCTGCGCGAAGAGTTCAAATTCCCAGGAACTCCGGTTCAGGTCGCAATCCGAGTTAAGGAACGAGATAAGGAGCAGTAGGTGCTGACTATTCCTAATGCTTTAACTCTCCTTCGATTTCTAGGAATCCCACTCTTTATCTATTTGGCGCTGACCAAACATGCCGACGGTTGGGCGATTCTCACATTGTCCGCTGGGGGAGCTACTGATTATTTCGATGGAAAATTGGCGCGCGCCCTCAATCAAGAGTCGAGGTTTGGCGAAATCGCGGATCCAACTATCGACCGCTTATATATCGTTGCCGTTCTTATCGTCCTCTACATCCGCCACGCAATTCCATTATGGCTGATTGCGATTCTCTTGGCTCGCGATATCTTTATGGCGGTCGTTGCACTAGTGCTGCAGCTGAAAGGATTTCCACCCCTTTCTGTCACCTACCTTGGAAAGGCTGCCACCTTTAATCTGCTCTACGCCTTTCCTTTTCTTCTTTTGGCTCTCTCCAAGAGTTGGGTCGGTACCGCGGCCTTCATCTTTGGCTGGGCCTTTGCAATCTGGGGCGTGACGCTCTACGTTGGAACCGCGGTCGGGTATTTCCGTACCGCGCTTGCGACCATTACAGTTCGACCACAAATCATCGAGGGATAGCAGGAGAAGGTCATGTCGAATATTCCAGCAGAGTTGCACTACACCAAGGAACACGAATGGGTTGCAGCTACCTCAACCGATCTACATATTCGAATGGGCATCACTGATTACGCCCAAGGTGCGCTAGGCGATATCGTCTATGTGCAGATGCCGAAGATTGGTGAATCTGTCACCGCCGATAAAGTTTGCGGTGAAGTTGAATCAACCAAGAGCGTTTCGGAGATTTTCGCACCCGTGACCGGAACTGTTGTCGCCGTCAATGAAGCGTTGGTCAGCGCCCCCGAACTCATCAACTCTGATCCTTATGGCGCTGGTTGGTTAATCGAGATTTCAGTACCTGCAGCCCCATCTGGGTTACTTTCTGCAGCCGAATATGGAGCAATTACCGCCTAGCTTTCGGCTTGATTTATCTTTTCTTTCTCTCTAGTGTCACCCTTAAGTTGACGTCCAAAGTCGAGGGACACAGATCGCTAAAGGGGAGGGCGCAATGGCTAAGCCAGATTCAGATCGCGAACTCACCAGCACTCTTCACCTCGGACTTCGTTCAGTGGTGGGCAATTCCCCGGCCAACCTAGTTCAGGACCTCATCGATCAAGCATCGCCGGCAGAACGCGCAATCATCGAGAGCGCTCTGTCTAGCGATGGAAATTCAGCGATGATCTTTATCCATCGCGGAGCACAGAAAGGTGCACGATTCTTAGTAACTGCCGAAGGCGCAACTATTGGTCGAGCGGCCGAGAGTTCCATCTTTCTTGACGATGTCACTGTTTCTCGAAAGCATGCAGTGATATCTAAGGCAGGCAAGAGTTTCACATTTACCGACTCGGGCAGCCTTAATGGTTCTTATGTCAACAACGAATCGGTAACCGAAAAAGTTTTATCGTCAGGTGACGAGATTCAAATTGGAAAATTTCATCTGCTCTTTATCAGCAGCCAGACACTAGGGGAGAAGTAAATTGAGCGTTCCAGCGAGAGCCTATTTAAGTATCGGTGAAGTACTCACAAAGTTGCGTGGCGATTTCGCCGATATCACGATCTCCAAGATTCGCTTCCTTGAATCAGAAGGTTTGATTGAGCCGCAACGAACTCCATCCGGCTATCGCAAATTTACAACTACAGATTTAGATCGTCTCCGCTACGTATTACTAGCCCAGCGCGATCAGTACCTGCCGCTCAAGGTCATCAAAGAGAATCTCGATGCCCTCGATCGCGGCTTACAACCAGCAGCGCAGGGTGGAGTCGCAACTCCACGTCCAACACTGGGCTTGGCGACAGTCGATGGAGAATTTGCTCCGGCAGCATTTGCAGAACAATCCGAGATGCGTCTATCTCGCGACGAACTCTTAAAGGCATCTGGTCTAGACGATAGCCAGTTGGTAGAGCTCGAATCTTTCGGCCTCATCTCACTTCGCGGCCGCCACTACGATGGCAATGCGCTCTCAGTAGCTAAGGCCGTGGCAGAGATGGCTGGTTTCGGAATCGAACCGCGCCATCTGCGCTCCTTCAAATCTGCTGCAGATCGTGAGATCGGTTTAATCGAACAAGTGATTACACCGTTCACGCGCCAGAAGAGTTCAGAGGCAAAGGCCAGAGCAGAGGAAGTTCAGAAGGAGATTGCATCTCTCTCAGTTCGACTTCACGCAGCTCTTGTCCGCGGCGGACTCAACCGTCCTCGTTAATAGAATCTCCTCGTAACCCCAATGTTGGTCCAGGTTGAAGTTGTCGGTGTTCGCATCGAGATGCCCTCAAATCAACCCATCGTCTTACTCAAAGAGTTGAACGGAACTCGCTTCCTGCCGATCTGGGTTGGGGCTGTTGAAGCCACCGCGATCGCCTTCGCCCAGCAGGGGTTGGAAGCGCAGCGACCTTTAACGCACGATCTGATTCGCGACCTGCTCGATCGCTTAGACACAACTCTCACAAGTGTCCACATCACTGAAATCAAGGATGGGGTCTTCTACGCCGAACTTCTATTGAGAAATTCAACAGGGGCGCTAGAAGCTCTCTCCGTTCGCCCTTCCGATGCGATCGCAGTGGCACTTCGGACGAAGAGCAACATCATGGTCAATAGCCAGATGCTCGATGAGGTGGGAATCGATATTCCTGAGCAGGTAGCAGATGAGGTTTCAGCCTCGGGGGATCAGGAGCTTGAGGCCTTCCGTGAATTTCTCGATGGAATCAACCCAGAGGATTTTGCAGGGTAGGGGCTGAAGTCTCAACCTCAAGTAGAGGTTCTGTTCGTGTCGGTCTCGTATTTCAAGCGCTTGCGGGCGTAACCTTTACCCAACCCCACTACGTGAAAGCGAGCCCCCTCTCGTGACAGATCAAGAATTTGAGATTGGCTACCGCGGAGCTACTGCTTGCTCTGCTGCTGGTATTTCTTATCGTCAATTGGATTACTGGGCACGTACTGGTCTCGTCGAACCATCAATACGTACCGCATCTGGATCTGGAAGTGCGCGACTCTATGGGTTCCGCGACATCTTGGTTCTTAAGATTGTAAAGCGCTTACTCGATGCCGGCGTCTCACTTCAAAATATTCGCACAGCGGTTAACCATCTACGTAATCGCGGAGTTGTAGAGCTAGAGAGCATCACCCTCATGAGCGATGGGGCATCTATTTACGAATGTGCCAGCCCAGATGAGATCATCGATTTACTCGCTGGTGGGCAAGGCGTCTTCGGAATTGCAGTGGGCCGCGTCTGGCATGAAGTCGAAGGCTCACTTGCAACCTTGCAGGGTGAGGTCAATGGCGAGGTCGTGGGTGGAGAAAATAGCGATGAACTCTCTCTACGTCGGAAGGCGAAAGGCGCCTAATACTCATATATTTCCTTCCCTAGGGCGCATAGGCGCACTGTTACAGGGGAGTGGTTGTGAGCAACTATCAAGGCTTTGAAGATCGCCATATAGGGCCGTCTGCATCAGATGAGGCAGAGATGCTCCACCTTCTTGGATATTCCAATATCAAGAAATTTATTGCAGAGGTAGTTCCTGCAAATATTCACATCGAGAAGACTCTCGATACCGTTCTTGATTCAGCAAAGAGTGAAGTTGAGGTCATCGCCGAACTTCGTGAGTTAGCGAATCAGAATGAAGTTTTCACTTCTCTTATCGGTGCAGGTTATTACGGCACTATCACTCCACCAGTGATTAAGCGCAATGTCTTAGAAAATCCTGCTTGGTATACCGCTTACACCCCGTATCAACCGGAGATCTCGCAGGGAAGGCTAGAAGCGCTCTTTGCCTTTCAGACAGTGATCTGCGATCTCACTGGGTTATCTCTTTCCAATGCTTCTATGTTGGATGAATCCACAGCTGCCGCTGAAGCAATGACTCTTGCGCGACGCACTTCCAAAACTAGCGATGATGCAGTGTTTCTGATTGAAGAGCATGTTCATCCCCAGACCAAAGCAGTGGTTGCAACTCGTGCAAAGCCACTGGGAATTACCGTTGTGGAAGTCGATGCCGGAGATCTGCCCCGCGATGGATATGCAGGTGAATTCTTCGGACTCTTATTGCAATACCCAGATGCCACGGGAGAAATACTCGATTATTCCGCTGTGACAGAGTTTGCACATTCACGAGATGCGCTTGTTATTTCGGCTACTGACTTACTTGCGCTCACGCTCATCACTCCGCCAGGGGAGTGGGGCGCAGATATTGCAGTTGGTACATCACAGCGTTTCGGTGTTCCGATGGGCTTCGGTGGACCTCATGCCGGATTTATGGCGGTACGTTCGGGCCTTGAACGTTCCCTACCAGGTCGCCTTGTGGGGCAGAGCGTTGATTCGCATGGCAATCCAGCTTTTCGTTTAGCGCTGCAAACGCGCGAGCAACATATTCGTCGCGATAAAGCAACGAGCAATATCTGTACCGCGCAAGTACTCCTTGCCAATATGAGTGCGTTCTATGCGATGTGGCATGGACCAATCGGTTTGCGATTGATTGCAGAGCGAGTGCATAACTTTGCAGCGCGTCTTCAGAAAGCATCACAATCGCGCAATGAGAATATCTTCGATACCGTCACGATAGATGTGAAGGATGCATCTGCTATCCATAAGGCAGCTGCGGCGAAGAAGATTAATTTTGGACGAGTATCTGATACCCAGATTCGTATCTCCTTCGATGAAGCTACAACCGAGAGCCTCTTTCAAGAGGTGCTTACAATTTTAGGATTGTCAGATGCCAAACCAGAACCAATTACGCAAAAATTTTCGCGCACAAGTTCGTATCTAACACACCCAACCTTCAACACATACTTCTCCGAAACTTCGATGTTGCGTTACCTGCGCACCCTGGCAGATCGCGACTTGGCCCTGGACCGCACCATGATTCCGCTGGGTTCTTGCACTATGAAGCTCAATGCAACGACGGAGATGGAGGCTGTTACCTGGCCGGAGTTTGCATCCTTGCACCCATTTGCGCCAGCAGATCAATCACGCGGATCGCGTAAATTGATTCAACAACTCTCTGATTGGCTGGTTGCGATCACCGGTTACGATGCAGTTTCGCTCCAACCGAATGCTGGTAGCCAAGGTGAATTTGCCGGACTTCTTGCAATCCGCAACTATCACGATTCCCGTGGAGATCAAGAGAGAAATATCTGTCTCATTCCATCAAGTGCACACGGCACCAATGCGGCAAGTGCAGTCATGGCTGGCATGAAGGTTGTTGTTATTGAATGCGATGAAGCCGGAAATGTATCGGTAGCTGATATCAAGGCGAAGATTGCAGAACATGGCAGCGCATTAGCAGCTTTGATGGTGACCTACCCATCAACACATGGAGTTTTCGAATCAGCAATCTCTGAAATCTGCGCACTTATTCACGATGCAGGTGGTCAGGTATATGTAGATGGTGCCAATCTCAACGCGCTTGTTGGAACTGCCCAGCCCGGAAAATTCGGCGCAGATGTTTCACATCTCAATCTCCATAAAACTTTCTGTATTCCGCATGGCGGTGGGGGACCAGGAGTCGGACCTGTGATCGCCAAGTCACATCTAGCGCCATTCCTGCCTAATCACCCACTCGATGAACTTGCTGGTCCTGAAACAGGTCCAGGACCAATTTCAGGAGCGCCATTTGGCTCGGCCAGCATTCTGCCGATTTCGTGGGCCTACATTCGCCTCATGGGGGGAGCGGGCTTAACTCATGCAACAGAGGTAGCAATCCTCAATGCAAATTACATGGCCTATCGACTCAAGAACTCATATCCGATTCTCTACACGGGCGCCAACGGTTTGATTGCACACGAGTGCATCCTTGATTTACGCGAGATCACGCGCATTTCAGGTGTAACGGTTGATGATGTGGCAAAGCGATTGATGGATTTCGGATTCCACGCCCCAACTATGTCGTTTCCGGTAGCTGGAACTTTGATGATTGAGCCGACTGAATCTGAAGATATGCGCGAGATGAATCGCTTCATCGACGCTATGAATTCAATTCGTGATGAGATTCAAGAAGTTATCGACGGAAAAGTTGCGGTAGAGGATTCGGCGCTCCGCCATGCTCCACACACCATTGGGGCTATCGCCGGAACGAATTGGGAGAGGAGTTACTCTCGCGAACGTGGAGCCTTCCCAGCCACCTTCACGGGTCTGATTCCAGGTGAATTGATCGGTGCCAAGGGCAAGTACTGGCCGACTACCGGGCGTATCGATGGGGCATATGGGGACCGTAATCTGGTCTGCTCCTGCCCACCTATCGAATCCTTCGCCTAGCCGATTCTCACTTACTTTACATAATGTAACTTATCGGCGTTAGGTCGTAGTCGTCGAGCAAGTCCCCAGAGGGTTGTCTGCCATAGCGCTTCAACCACTATCGCCCTACTCATCTTAGAGACGCCATTGATACGTTCGACAAAGGTGATCGGTACTTCAACCATGGTGGCTCCAGCAAGTTCGGCAGCCATCGCCATCTCGATCTGAAAACAATATCCAGTAGCTGTCATATCAGCGAGATTCAATTTTTCAAGTAGTTCAGAGGTGTAGACCCTAAAGCCACCCGTTAAATCATTGAGTGGAATTCCGAGGGCAAGACGAGCGTATTTCGTTCCAGATTTAGAGAGTAATTGTCTACTTTTTGGCCAATTCACGACGGCGCCGCCCGGCATCCAACGAGTTCCTAGCGTGATGGCAATTGTTGCCTGTGTAGCGTCGAGCATTGCTGGTAAATCTTTCACTCGATGTGATCCATCGGCATCCATTGTGACTATCTGAGAGTATTTCTTGAGAGGCAAGATGTGTGCGAATCCGGCGCGATAGGCAGCGCCCAATCCTGCTTTACCGGGACGTCTTAAGACCTTTACCCAGTCATAACCCATCGTGTCGACAATATCTGCAGTCTTGTCAGGTGAATTATCATCAAGAATAAGAACATCGAAATCACGATCCTTATGTAAATCCGATAAAGATTTGAGTAATTCAACAATGGCAATTGATTCGTTATAGGTAGGAATCAGGATTACTGGTTTCATCATCTATTCCTCCCTACCAACCAAGCGCTGATATTAATCTATCAACGCTCGCCCCTAGGCCGTACTCTTCCTTCATCTGATAAATCTCAGATAAGTCAGCAGGCTTTGCAGGTTTTGTGATATCCATCTTCGGAATCGCCACATCACGGGCACAATTGACAAGCGTTGGAGCGATCTTTAAGTAATCTGCACCATCGATAATTTTCTGAGCAAGAGATTTCGAAAGAACTTCATGGCCGGCTCGCGCTGCAGCGAGAGCTTCATCGACGTTTGCAAAGTTGTTAGCGATCAGTGCGGCACCTTTTTCGCCGATACCTCGAACTCCGGGAAGTCCATCAGAGGGATCTCCTCGGAACATGGCGAAGAGGGCGTACCTATCCCCCGGAATTCCGTACTTTTCTGCAACCCAGGCGATATCTACCAAGTCATGTTGCGATAATCCTTTGGCGAGATAGACCACCTTCACATCTCGCTTGTCATCGACTAGTTGGAAGAGATCCCTATCCCCCGTCACGATTCGAATTGGCCCCTTCTCGCGTACTGCGAAAGTTGCCATGACATCATCAGCTTCATAATCGTCTACACCGAGCATGGGAAAACCAAAGGCATCGAGCAGATCTAAGAGAATCGGAATCTGCGGAGTCAAAGTTTCTGGCTCTTCCTCTTCATCACTCTCATCCTCAAGTCGGTTGGCTTTGTAATCAGGAAAGAGATCTACCCGCCACGATGGTCGCCAATCACCTTCGATACAAGCAACTATTCGATTAGGTGAATACATTCCGATCAATCGCGCAGTCATATCGAGATATCCGCGAATTGCATTTACCGGCATTCCAGATGGCGATAGAAGAGTGTCTGGCATTCCGTAGTAGGCGCGATACCAAAGAGAAGCGCTATCGAGGAGCATCAGGGTCATATCTCCCCCAACATATAGGAAACCACGCCGCGGTCCAAGCGTTTGATTCCTTCACGACAGATTGGTCGCAACTCCTCTGCGGCGCCACCAATCTGTGTCAGCAGGTCGATGAGTTGTTTGATACTTCGCACAAAATCTCCGACAGTCATATCGGTTCCTTTGAGAATACTGCTCAAGGAATGTCCATTAGCCCAGCGATAAGAGGCGTAGCAGAAACCGAAATCAGGTTCGCGTTGGGTCTTCACGTCGTACTCGTTCTCTAACGCTTCGAGTTCAATCCACACTCGCGATACTTCAACCAGAGCATTGGCCACATTCTCATGAGGCATCTTCGGGGCATAGGCTTCGGAGCTACGCCCCTGATAAATCATCGCCGAAGCAACCGATAGAAGTTCTGGTGCCGAGAGGCCCTGAAAAATATCGCGCCGAATTGATTCAGTAAGAAGGAGATCTGATTCTGCGAAGATTTTGGCGAGGATCTTTCCTTGGTCAAGTGGCTTATCACCTTCGATATAGCCCAAGTGAGTAAGCACATTACAGATGCGATCAAAGGTCTTGGCAATGACGTGGGTGCGGTTTTCTACGCGAGATCGAAGTCCATCACTTTCGCGATTGATGCGATCGGCACGTTCGGCTATTCGGGCATGTGTCTCACGATCATTGCAAGAGTGGCAAGGATGGCCACGTAAGCCACGTCGCATACCATCGAGTTCATTCTCCATCCGAACACGTTGCCGCTGATCGAAGGAGCGACGCCCATCGCGCTTGCTGAGTAAGCGTTCGAGCTCTTTGATATCGATACGCATTCGAGAATATTCGTTGAAATCCCCCAGATGACATTGTGCCGATTCAGTCAGCTCGGCTGCAGCAGAATCATTCTTGCGAATTTGCCGAACCAGACTTACGACAGCTCGATCAGCTTGGAATTGAGCGAAGGAAGACTCAAGGCTGCCATGAGCTCTCTCACGCCCAAAGCGCGCAATCAAATTGATCGACATGTTATATGTCGGCGTAAAAGAGGATTTCAGTGGATAAGTACGAGTAGAAGCCAATCCGGCTGCAGTTGCAGAATCAACAGTTGGAGACCATTGCACAACAGCATTACCTTCAATATCAATTCCCCGTCGACCAGCACGTCCTGTCAATTGTGTGTACTCCCCCGGAGTAATTGAGACATGCGCCTCACCATTCCACTTAGTTAATTTCTCGAGAACAACTGTTCGGGCCGGCATATTGATACCGAGAGCTAAAGTTTCGGTAGCAAAGACTGCCTTCACGAGTCCGCGCTTAAAGAGATCTTCTACAGCTCCCTTAAAACTAGGTAGTAGGCCGGCGTGATGGGCAGCTATTCCGCGTTCGAGCGCGACTAACCAATCACGATAACCAAGCACATCGAGATCTTCTTCAGCTAGGTTCTGGGTATAACGCGCCGCAGTTGCCGCGATCTCTATACGTTCTTCTGTTGTCGTTAATCTAATTCCTGCTTGTAGGCATTGTTTTACTGCCGCATCACATCCGACTCGAGAGAAGATGAAGGTGATAGCTGGAAGTAGATTTTCGCGTTGCAATTTCTCGATGATCTCCGGCCGTGACATGCGGTTATCGTTCTCACCGAAACGATCGCGTCTACCTTTTGGAATCTTGACCTTGCGCAACGCTTCCCGTTCCAAACCAAGAATCTCGGGGTTGATTCGACCTGGTTCGTTGAAGAGGTCAATGAGTCGATTGCCGATAAGTACATGTTGATAGAGCGGAATCGGACGGACTTCAGAAACGATAACTTCGGTGGCACCTCGGACCTCTCCGAGCCATTCTCCAAACTCCTCCGCATTGGAAACTGTTGCAGAGAGTGAGATCACTTGGACACTCTCCATCAAATGGATGAGTACTTCCTCCCAGACAGCGCCACGCGATTTATCCGCTAGATAATGCACCTCATCCATGACGACAGAACCCAAATTCTTGAGAGTCGATGAATTCGCATACAGCATATTGCGAAGAACTTCGGTAGTCATCACCAAGACATCTGCCTCTGAATTGATATTGGTATCGCCGGTAAGTAGCCCCACTCGGTCTTCACCAAATCGCTCGACGAACTCTTGGAACTTTTGATTCGAGAGAGCCTTGATCGGTGTCGTATAAAAACATTTCTTGCCTTGAGCTAGTGCGCTAAATGCGGCGAACTCTCCCACCACCGTCTTACCTGCTCCAGTCGGTGCCGCAACGAGAACGCCTTTACCATCTTCGACTGCATGGCAGGCGGTGATTTGAAAATCATCGAAACCGAAATCAAATTGCCCAATAAATTGTGTCGTTAATGGATGAGAGCTGCGCTTCTTCGCTGCTGCATAACTCTCAGCGGGGGTTGTTACAGCTTCCATGTTAAACCTGCTCCCGCAACGCACTCGGCCGAGATAGGTGCTGCGCCGATTCTTTCACCATCTGCATAGGCGATGGCGTTAGCAGCAATCGATATCTTCTTGGTTCGAAAAGTCTTAACTTGAGGGTGCGTTGTATGTGAGCCCGAATACACCTTAGGAAAGACCTTCAGGAATTCAACTTTAGAGACGGGTTCAAGAATCATGACATCAAAGAGACCATCGCTCATATTTGCTTGCGGACACACCAACATGCCGCCGCCGTATGAACGACCATTTCCAATCGCAATCAGCATCGCTCTGGTTGAGAATTTCGTGGTGTCCGTGGATATCTCATATTCAATCGGAGAAAAGCGCGGGAGCTCTAACGCAATCGCCACGTTATAGCGTTGTGGACCTTTCGGCCAGGCCAGACGATTAGCGCGTTCGTTTACTACCGAATCGAATCCGGTGGAGAGAATGGCGGCGAACCACTCTGAATCTACATTGCCCAGATCAATTTTCTGTGGTGCAGAAGTGGTAATTCGTTGCAGATGACTTTCGATATCTTCCAATGACCAACCTAAAGTTCTTACTATGTCATTTCCAGTTCCGGCCGGAATTACTGCAAAAGGAATCTGGCGAGGAACCACAAGTTGAAGAACGAGATGAGCTAATCCATCTCCCCCAACACAAATGACACCTTGTACTCGTTCCTTCGTTAAGAATGAATCCAATTCGCTTTCAAGTTCACGGGAGCTTGGTGCCGTAAAGACTTGATACGTCAAATTTTTTTCAGCGAAGAAGTTGATGACCTCTTTACCTACCGTTATTCCTCTTCCATGTCCCGAAGCGGGATTGATTGCTATCGCCCACATTAGAGAGAGTCTGAAAGTAGGCTGGCCTGGAACTTCTTATCTCGCCTCTTATCGTTGACAAGGGCGATGGAACCGGCCATGAGGTAGAGCAACACCAACGGAGCTGCCAGAGCAAACATAGAGAGTGGATCGGCGCTCGGGGTAAATCCGGCAACGAAGAGACAGATTCCAAAGACCCAGATTCGCCAAGGACGCAGGATTGTTTTTCCCGATAAGAAACCAATCGCGTTAAAGGTAACTAGGAAGACGGGCAACTCAAAGGCGATTCCGAAGAGCAGGATGATGCGAAGAACGAAATCCAGATAATCATCGAATCGCACCAAGTTAGTGAGCGCATGCGGAGTAAAACCAAAGAGAACGCGTACGGCTACGGGAAGTACCGAGTAACCCAGATACGCACCAATCGCGAAGAATGGAGTTGCAGCGGTGAAGAAGAAGAAGGAGTTTCGCTTCTCTTTTCTATGAAGCGCGGGTGCGATAAATGCCCATAGTTGGTAGAGCCAAATAGGAGCGGTGATGATGACTCCGCTGAGAATGGCAACCTTGATTTGTAGATTAAGCGGACCTAGAACACCATTGATGTAGAGCGAGCCACAACTCGAGGCGCCGGTACTTTGCGCCTTCTTTAAATCGCAGACTGGTTGTGCCAGCTTTGTGATGATCGTGTTGTAGTAATACCAGCCAAAACCTGATCCAACGATGATGGCAAGGGATGCTTTAACTACCCGAGTACGTAACTCGCGTAAATGGTCTAACAGCGGCATACGACCGCCCTGGGTGGCCGCCATAAAGATTACTTTTCAGTAGTTCCTTGATCAGGATCTTTTGACTCGTCCTTCATCTCTTTCATCTCGCTCTTAAAGATGCGCATCGACTTACCGAGTGATTTCGCTGAATCTGGAAGTCGCTTCGCTCCAAAGAGAATAACGAGGACGAGGAGCAGGAGGAGTATGTGGCTTGGTTCGCGTAAAAACATAGCGCAACACTATCGCAAGGTCGGCAAATCAGCGATAAATGCTGAGGGCCTTGGCTGCCAATGAGGCAACTTCTGAGCGAATCTCTTTGGGGCCCGTGATTGTCATGGCTCCCCCAGAGGCGATTACGGTGCGCGCCAACCAGGAGAAGCTATAGGTTGAAACCTCAACATCGGGACCAGCGCCAGAGATAAATTGCCCAAGTGATTCACGCGAACGCCGTGAATCTGAATTAATCCTGACATTTGCTTTCACCATCTCATCTGGAATAGGAGCCGATGACACCCGCGCTGCCAATTTATCGAGGACGGTGGCGCTACGAATTCGGTCCATCCGGAAGGTTCTCTGTGCATCAGCTCGTTCACAGAATGCGACGAGGAAATTGCGGTTATCAGCAACATACGTTTCAATCGGGTTGATTACTCGTGAAGTGAGGGCGCCATCGAGAACTGCCTCGTACTCAATCTCCACTTTTCGTCCCGCGCGCAGAGCGCTATTGATCGCTGCGACTACATCACCTTTGGTCAAAGGAGATGCATGAATGACTCGCTCAAAACCCTTACCCAACTTGAGTCGAAGGGAATCGATATCGGCAAGTAAGTCGGAACGATCTGCAGGTAGATCTTTGGCGATGAGATCGAGGCCCAACAAGATTGCAACCGTTTCCTGATACGAGAGATTGCGAACCTGGTTGAGCGTTTGGGCATTTCGAATAGATACATACCCGGATTCAAATTCGAGCTCGATGAGATCGAGGCGATCATCGCCACACATGAAGAGCGCGTTAAGGTCCGATAGAAGTTCTGGAATAGAAATTCCAAACTCATCCGCCAACTCTTTCGTGGGAATCCCCTGATGAGTAGATATATATGGGACGAGATCAAGCATGCGGGCAGCTTTCTGCGTCGGTGTTGATTTCTTAACCATGTGCTGCGACCGTCGCTGTGAGACGTGTGATGATTTCCTGACGAGCCGAAAGTGGTTCGATGATTTCAATATCGTCCAAGTGCCATAAGGCATCGGCGAGAAGTTCGGCCTGATGTCGAAATGGGTATTCGACCACAATCCAGTCATCGCCCTCTTCAATAATGCGCGACATATTCAAAATCCTGTGGGCTTTGCCCCGCCTCAATTTAAGAGTCGCGATTTCACTCTTGAGCGGTGAAGCCAAGAGAGCACTCATCGCGAAATCCTGTGGGATTTCAAAGGAGGAAGCTTTGCCTTGTTTGACTACCTGCGAATCGATGCGATCTAGACGAAAGAGCCGAATCTCCTTCTTATCTAGATCACGTCCTGCGACATACCAATACCCGCCTTTGGTACCGGCGCCAAATGGCTCGAGAACGCGTTCTTGTTGCGACAAATCAGGCGCGAGATAAGTAAATGAGATCGTGCGTCGCTCTGAAATAGCATCAACAATCGCGACGAAGTTTTCATCGGAGATATTAATTGTCGGAGAAATAGCCGGAATGGAATCTAAATCGCTTTCGATGCCAAGTGATTTCAACTTAATCAAGGCAGAGAGAGCTGATGAATCGAGGACAGCGCCTTGCCAGATTGATGTGGCCAGATTGATGAGCGAGAGCTCTCGCGAGGAGATTTCCTTGATATCAGTACTGTAACTATCAGGTCGAATCCGATAACCAACTTCATCATCAAAGAGTGGATCAAAGGAACCAACTTCAATCACGATACCTAGATTTCGTAGGTCATCCTTATCACGTTCAAACATTCGCTCTTTGGCATCTGGTTCACCTTCATAACCATCTACGGCTAGAAATATTTGAGTCTTTGTAAGCCAGCGCTTAGTTCCAAGGAGTGCAATTGTTAAATTGACTAACCGCTCACTCTTCCGCGACACCGTAGGCACCCTTCGCAGGTCGGCGGCGGCGAGCTAGGACATCAACTCCGGGAGCCATTCTTCGTGATTGAATAAGAAAACCAGTATGGCCAATCATCCGCTGTTGTGGCCGTACCGCCAGCCCCTCGTGATGCCAACCGCGAACAATAGTTTCAGAGCTCTCTGGTTCGGTGAAGTGCCCGTTCTCCTTCAGCGCTTCTGCAGTTGCCGATAACTGAGTTGTGGTTGCAACATACGCGAGAAATACTCCGCCGGGACGTAAGACTTTCGCAGCCATTTCAACGCACTCCCAAGGCGCGAGCATGTCGAGAATGACGCGATCGAAGTCGTTCTCAAACTCTTGTTCTTGCACCGATCCGACATCAAGGCGCCAATTGTTAGGTTTTTCGCCGAAGTAGTTGGTGATATTCGCAGTTGCGTTATCGGCGAAATCTTGGCGACGTTCGACGGAGTGAACGAACCCTTCAACTCCAACTGCGCGTAACAGTGAGAGCGTTAGCGCGCCACTTCCGACACCTGCTTCTAGAACTCTTGATCCAGGATAGATATCTGCGACACCAACAATCATCGCTGCATCTTTAGGGTAAACGATAGTTGCACCGCGCGGCATGGAGAGAACGTAATCAGCCAGAAGTGGAATGAATGCGGTGAACTTCAAACCTGCAGTAGTGCTGACTACTGAACCTTCTGGAAGTCCGATCAAATCATCATGAGTGATCCACCCTTTATGGGTATGCCACTCTTTTCCGGGCGTGATGGTGAAGCTATATAACTTTCCTTTGGTATCGGTCAGTTGAACTCGATCGCCAGCTTGGAAGTAACCACGTTTAGACACATGCGCATCTTAGGTTAAAGCCGCTCAACTTTTTCATCGCGCGCTGTATCGTCAGCACGGTGGAACCGCTTCGCCTATCCCCCAGCCGTATGAATGATTTCACCAACTGCCCGCAGCTCTATAAATACCGCGCAGTTGACCAGTTACCCGAACCTCCAAGTATTGATGCAGAACGCGGCAAACTCATCCACGCCGTACTCGAAGATCTCTTTGAACTTCCAGCCGCCGCGCGCACCCTCGAGAAGGCCACAGATCTACTGCCAGAAAAGTGGATGGAACAAGTAACTGCACTGCCAGAGCTGAAGACGCTAGTGCTTGATGAGAAAGAGTGGTTCGACCGCGCCAATTCGTTATTGGCAAATTACTTCTCGCTCGAGAAGCCGGATTCCTTTGATTCCACCTATCGCGAGCTACATCTCGAACGAGACATCTCCCCTGAAATCTATTTACATGGATATGTCGATCGGCTCGACATCGCACCCACGGGTGAAGTTCGTATCGTGGATTATAAAACTGGAAAATCACCGAAGCCCGGATGGGAAGAGAAGGCGCTCTTTCAATTGCGTGTGTATGCACTTCTCTATTGGCAGAACCAAGGAGTTCTGCCGAAACTGCTGCAGCTGATTTATCTGGGTGATTCGCGTATCGTGAAGAGTAGTCCGACCGAGGCGCAACTACTTTCCACCGAAAAGATTCTTAAAAATATCGGCGATGAGATTCTCACCGCCCTTCAGACGCAACATTTCCCCACCAAGAAATCGAGGCTCTGCGATTGGTGCTTCTTTAAAGCTATCTGCCCCGCCCACAATTAATTAGTTGGCGTTAAAGTACTTCGCTTCAGGGTGGTGGACGATGATAGCCGATGTTGATTGCTCGGGATGAAGTTGGAACTCTTCGGAAAGTTCTACTCCGATGCGACCTGGTTCTAGCAGCTCACAGAGTTGAGTCTGTTGTTCGATATCAGGACATGCTGGATATCCAAATGAGTACCGCGAACCACGATAACCCTGATCCAAAATCCCTTGCAAATCCGCTGAATCTTCATCTCGCACTGATAGTTCTTCACGGATACGCGCATGCCAGTACTCGGCTAATGCTTCGGTGAGTTGAACTGAGAGTCCATGGAGCTCTAAGTAATCACGATATGCATCTGCAGCAAAGAGTTCATTCGCCGCTTTACTGATGGTATTTCCCATAGTGACAACATGGAAAGCCACAACATCGACCTTTCCGGAATCTTTTGCAGCAAAGAAGTCAGATAAGCATAATCTGCGATCACGCGATTGACGTGGGAAGGAGAAGCGCACTCGCTCCTGACCTTCTAGCGGTCCTTCGTGATGGAGAATAATTAAATCATTTCCCTCGGATACACATGGGAAGTAACCGTAGACAACTGCCGCTTCTAACCAACTATTAGATTGCACATCGTTGAGCAACTTACGTAGACGTGGGCGACCTTCATTCTCGGCCATTGATTCATATTCACCGCGCGCACCTTTAAGTCCCCATTGCCCCATGAAGAGAGCCCGCTCATCGAGCATTCCAACGTAATCAGCAAGGGGAATTCCCTTCACAATACGACTACCAAAGAATGGAGCTTTGGGAATAGCAATATCAATTGCAACATCGCTTCTGACGGTATCAATGACAGAGTTCTCTTCTCTGTTGCGCGATACTGCCTTCACTTTTCGCTCTCGCAACGCTGGAAGTTCGGCGCCTTCATCTCCACGTTTTACCGCCATGATGGCATCCATCAAACGCAAACCTTCGAAGGCATCGCGCGCATAGCGTACTTCGCCAGGAAAGATCGCAGCTAAATCTTGTTCTACATATGCGCGAGTGAGTGCCGCTCCCCCGAGAACGACTGGCCATTTATCAGCCAAACCGCGCGAGGTGATCTCTTCCAAATTCTCTTTCATAATCACAGTTGATTTCACGAGGAGTCCAGACATACCAACTGCATCGACTTCATGCTCAAGTGCAGCATCGATAATCTGATTGATGGTCTGCTTTATTCCGATATTCACTACCTGGTAGCCGTTATTGGTCAAGATAATGTCAACGAGATTCTTACCAATATCGTGGACATCGCCTTTTACGGTAGCGAGCAACATGCGACCTCGTCCTCCGCCATCAGTCTTCTCCATATGTGGTTCGAGGTAGGCAACTGCAGATTTCATGACCTCCGCGCTCTGCAACACGAATGGAAGTTGCATCTCGCCCTTACCAAAGAGCTCGCCGACAACCTTCATTCCCTCAAGTAGGTGATCATTGATAATCGCTAGTGGCGAGATGCTCTCGGCCATGGCGCTATCGAGATCATCGTTGAGACCCACTTTTTCGCCGTCAATGATTCTGCGCTCTAAGCGTTCGCGCAGCGGCAGCGCTGCAAGTTCAGAGGCGCGAACATTGCGTGAGGCTGCGAGTTCAACACCTTCGAAGAGTTGTAGGAATTCCTGAAGCGGATCGTAAGTACATGTATCGCCATCGTAGACACGGCGATCGTAGATGAGATCGAGCGCAACTTCCTTGTGTCTCTCTTCGATACGCGCCATCGGCATAATTTTCGAGGGATGAACAATGGCTGAATCAAGTCCGGCCGCAACACATTCATGGAGAAATACTGAGTTCAATACAACGCGAGATGCGGCATTAAGTCCGAAGGAGACGTTGCTGACTCCCAGGGTGGTCTGTACATCAGGAAATTCGGTCTTCAAGGTGCGGATGGCGTTAATGGTTTCAAGGCCGTCGCGACGTGTCTCCTCTTGACCGGTGGCGATTGGAAAAGTGAGTGTGTCGATCAAAATGTCGCCGACGGCAATGCCCCAGTTAGAGGTGAGATCTTTGATCAACCTGCGCGCGACGCGTAACTTCCATTCTGCAGTGCGCGCCTGTCCTTCTTCATCGATGGTGAGCGCAACTACCGATGCTCCATGCTCTTGAACGAGCGGCATGATGCGAGCAAAACGTGATGTAGGCCCATCGCCATCTTCATAGTTTACGGAGTTGATAACACATCTTCCGCCTAGAGCTTCAAGACCAGCCTTAAGAACAGCCGGTTCAGTCGAATCGAGAACAATGGGAAGAGTTGATGCAGTTGCGAAACGCGAGGCAATCTCAGTCATATCGCGAACACCGTCGCGCCCCACGTAATCGACAGATAAGTCGAGCATATGAGCGCCATCGCGAATCTGATCTCGAGCTATCTCGACGCAGGTTGACCAATCTTCTGCGACGAGTGCATCACGGAATGCTCGTGAGCCGTTGGCATTGGTTCGCTCACCTATCGCCATGTAAGTCTTATCTTGTCTAAAAGGAACGTACTGATAGAGAGAAGAAGCGCCCGGATCTAATTCGGTCTTTCTCTGCTTGAGCACGTGTCCTCCGAGCAGATTTACAACAGCGGCTAAATGTTCGGGAGTAGTTCCACAACAACCACCAATCAGAGCGATTCCATAATCTGTAACGAAGGTGGCTAGCGCCTTAGCCAATTCATCAGGGCCAAGTGGGTACTCCGCGCCTTTGGCTCCGAGAATAGGAAGACCAGCATTGGGCATGACCGAAATTTCGCATTGTGCATTCTTTGACAGGTAGCGAAGATGCTCTGACATTTCCGCAGGACCAGTTGCACAGTTCAGACCAATGAGATCGATATCAAGCGGTTCGAGGGCGTTGAGAGCTGCGCCGATTTCTGAACCCAACAACATAGTTCCGGTTGTTTCAACAGTGACTTGCGCAATGAGAACAACATCCCTTTGTGATTCTGTAATTGCTCGACGAGCGCCATTAACCGCAGACTTTGCTTGCAATAAATCTTGCGTTGTCTCGATGAGTAACGCATCAGCACCGGCATCGACCAAACCTTTGGAAGCGAGGTAGTAAGCGTCCTTGAGGTGTGCATATGTTGTGTGGCCAAGACTGGGAAGTTTGGTTCCGGGCCCAAGAGAGCCTAAGACGAAACGTGGTTGATCTGGAGTTGTAAATGCATCTGCGGCTTCGCGCGCAATCTTGCCGCCAGCGAATGCCAATTCGTAGATGCGATCTTCGATTCCATACTCGGCCAAATTCGCCCAGTTGGCACCAAAGGTATTTGTCTCAATGGCATCCACACCAACTGCCAAGTAGGCGTCGTGTACAGAGCGGACTAAATCAGGTCGAGTGACGTTGAGAATCTCATTGCAACCCTCATGGTTCTGGAAATCTTCAAGTGAGGGATCGGCAGCCTGCAGCATCGTTCCCATTGCGCCATCGGCGATGACGGTGCGGGTAGCCAGAGCGCGCCGAAGAGCGCCATCGACCTTCTTGATATCTGCGGGAGCGCTCGTCACAGCGCTGAGGTTACCTTAAGGTGTCGTTATGGAGATTCACCAAATACCTGCGCTTCGTTCACCAGTGATGGTTATCGCCTTCTCCGGATGGAATGATGCTGGAGAAGCTGCCACTGGTGCTGCAGCGCATCTACTTGGTTCGTGGGCTGACTCACAGAGTGATGTTGTTCCGGAATTGATTGCAGATGTTGATGCCGAAGAGTTTTACGACTTTCAAGTCAATCGCCCCACTGTTGTCGTTGATGAATCAAGTATCCGCAGTCTCACGTGGCCAGGAACCCAAGTCTTCGGACTACGCACCCCTGAACTTGGCCATGATTTCGTAGTAATCAGTGGCGTAGAACCTTCTATGAAATGGAAGACATTCACCGCAAATATTCTTGATCTCGCCGATGACTTAGAAGTAGATATGGTGATCACACTTGGTTCGATGTTGGCCGACACTCCCCACACCCGTCCCATAACAGTCAGCGGTAGTGGGGCGCATCCTGAGATAGCGCAACGTCTTGGGGTTGAGATTAGTCGATATGAAGGTCCAACCGGAATTCTCGGTGTCATCCAAGATGCCTGTGTTCGTCGTGGGATTGATGCGATTTCTTTATGGGCTGCAATTCCGCATTATGCATCGGCTTCCCCATCTCCCAAGGCCACTCTTGCACTGATTAATGCCCTCGAGGATTTCTTGGAGATTTCACTGCCGCAAGGAGATCTGCATAGTGAATCAAATCAATGGGAAGTCGATGTCTCCGAGATGGCGAGAGAAGATAGCGATGTAGCTGAATATGTAAAGGCGCTTGAGGAGAGTAAAGATGCTGCTGAATTACCAGAAGTCTCTGGCGAATCTATCGCTCGCGAACTAGAACGATTTTTGCGTAGGCAGCGCGAAAACTAAAGAGCGATACCCAACAAGGTGTCGAGCGCGCGGGAAAGTTCTCCGGCTTCTCCCCCTGTTTCTCCAGCCTCAGTAGCGTCCATCCAGCGACGAATGCTTTCCAAAGCCCCAGCAGTGTCGAGATTATTAGATAGAGCAACAATGATTTCTAGGATGAGAGAGTCAGTGGGAGCAACTTCCATCTTTGCTAAATTGAGTTGTAATCGCTCAACATCGTTCTGCGCACTCGCTAAGAGCGATTCACTCCACATGAGATCTGCTCTGTAAGGTCGACCCATGAGGGCCCAACGAATTGCTACTGGGTTTACTCCAGCTTGGATAAGTTTCGAAACAAAGACTAAGTTGCCAAGAGACTTGCTCATCTTCTCGCCGTCGAGTCCGATCATTCCCGTGTGGATATATGTGCGAGCAAACTTCTGGCCATTGATGGCACGACTTTGCGACGCAGACATTTCGTGGTGCGGGAAGATCAAATCGCTCCCACCACCTTGGATATCAATCGCGTAAGTATCGGTAGGTTCGGGTTTGAGGTAGTGCAGTGCAATCGCACAACATTCGATATGCCAGCCAGGACGACCGGGTCCAAATGGGCTGGGCCAGCCAGGTTCTCCCTCACGTTGAGCGAGCCACACGAGTGCATCGAGAGGATCTTCTTTACCCGCCTTGGTTGGATCACCACCACGTTCGGCAAAGATGGTCAACATCTCTTCTTGCGATAGATGAGAGCGTGCACCGAATTCATTATCGCTGCGGACACGGAAATAGAGATCGGAGTCGACTAGATAAGTGGTCTTTGCATCGCGTAGCTTCTGCACCGAATCGACGACCAAATCCATCGCTTCAACAACTCCGATGTAGTGATCCGGTGGAATTATGTGCAAATCTGTCATATCGCCGCGGAAGAGATCAATCTGCGACTTGGCTAAATCTTGCCAGGTAACTCCATCGCGAAGTGCGCGTTCGAGTAGTGGGTCATCGATATCAGTGATGTTTTCTACGAAAATTACTTGTGAACCAGAGGCACGAAGATAGCGATTGATCAGATCAAAAGTCAGATACGTTGCGGCATGACCGAGATGGGTTGCGTCGTAGGGAGTAATTCCGCAGACGTACATGCGATAGAGCTCTTTCTGCTCCAATCTTTCGATTTTTTCAGTTTCGGTATTGAATAGCGAAAGCGCGGGAACCGAGAAGCGAGGCGCTAACTTCGGAAGATAAACCTGAGGCCACGAACGCATATGCAGAACCTAACTTAAAAGGGCGGCCAGGGCACGGCCGGCCAATCTTCGCTCGGTGATGGGAATCGCTCTTGCTCTAACAGCCGTTGGATACGCATTACTAGGGCATCAAATTCATCTTCGGTAATGAGTTCCAGTATCTCGCTTGGATCCTTTTGTAGCACCTGCAATAAATCTTGGAGAATGGCTTTCTCTTCTTCAGTCAACGGTTTATCTGCCCACTGCCATAGAACTGTTCGCAACTTATCTTCCTCGTGGAAGGTCACTCCGTGATCGCATCCACGTAGATCGCCCTCAACTGTTGGCAACAAGTGGCCAATCTTGCGGTCGGTGTTATTGATTACCGCATCAAAGAGCGCCATCTTCCGCAACCGTGGATCATCGGTACGATAGAACTCTGCTAGGTCTACCTCTTCATCAATATCAATCCACTGCTGCACCATGCCAACGCCGAATGGGCCATCGCGCAGAACAGTTGGTGGAACCACCGAGAATTTTCCGATCTCGCTGATTCGATAAGCGGCGTATTCACGTTGCGCTAAGTTTCCATCCGGAAAATCCCAGAGGGGGCGTTCGCCTGCAACTGGCTTGTAGATCACTGGGATACTTTTTTCTGCGTAGGTACAGCTGGCATAGAGCGTGGCATTAGATGCATCAACCAATCGACCGGTTACCTCTAGCTCACCGAATTCGAGGTGTTCGAGCAGTTCATTCATCGGCGATAACCATTTGCTCGAGGACAGAGATGACCTTTCGGATCTAACGGCCCTCCACAGAATGGACATGGTTGGCGACCTGCTCCAACAACTACCTGGGCGCGTTTTGCAAACTTATCCGCTTCACTCGGAGAGATGAGAACACGCAGAACATCTTGATCACCGCTGAGATCATCAACGTCGATAAATTCAGGTTCATCCGAACTCTCCTCGGCCACAGCCTGCAGATCTATTTGAATCAAGCTCGTTTCTGCTTCGAAGGCTAAACCAATGATCCCGACGCGGAACTCCTCTTCGATGGGAGTAGATAGCGGCGCATCATCTTTGGGCAAGCGACCTATAGCGATTGTGGGATCACTCTGCTTTATTTCGCGCAGCATATACACGAGACGTTCGGCTAGCGCTAAGACTTGTGTCTTTTCGAGTGAGACTGAGATCAAACGGGAACCTTGCTGGGCTTGGATAAAGAAGGTTCTCTCTCCTGGCTGACCGACTGTTCCGGCTACGAAGCGATCCGGCGCGTCGAAGAGAAGTATGCGACCCTTCATCGCTTCTTTCCGCGCAGATTTCCGGCACCGCCACCCAAAAGCACTTTGGATGATTTCTGAGTCTTGAGCATAGGTTCGATTTTAGTTTTAGTGTCATTAAACATAATCAAACGTGCACCCTCGGCATCGACATCAAGGATGGTGATCGATGCGGGATCTACAACCAAACTTTGAAAGTTATCGAGTTTGAGATTGATTAGGCCGGCGATAATCGCTTTGATGACATCTCCGTGGCTGACAAGTAGGTGTGAACCGTTCTTCTTAGAAGCTACTGCTTCATAGACGGAAGCCAGAGCGCGCTTTTGCATCGCTGAAAAACGTTCACCTTCGGGGAACTTCACCTTGCTAGGAGTGCTTTGAATAATCTTCCATAACGGCTCTCTTCGTAAACTGGAGAGTTTTCGTCCGCTCCATTTCCCGTAATTCATCTCGATCAAGCCATCATCGAGTCGGTAATTGTTGAGAGCGCGAGAATAGTGTGAAGAGATCCAAGGAGCTATCGTCTCCTCGCAACGTTGCATAGGGCTGACGAGAATCGAATCGAAATGCGATGCGCCAATACGTTCTGTCAGCTCGCGCGCTTGTCGGTTTCCATCCTTACTGAGAGATACGCCAGGCAATTGACCAGAGAGAACCCCAGCACTATTCGAAGTCGAATGTGCATGTCGGAGTAGAACAATCTTGGCCACAACACGAAGATTAACGCGATATTTGTCTTAACGATATTTGAGCGCTTACCTTGCTAGGGTCAGCGATATGGAGATGCGACGTGCCGGAAAGAGCGGATTAGAGCTCTCTCGTTTAGGACTCGGCACCATGACGTGGGGACGTGATACCGACACTCATGAGGCGGCGGATCAATGTCGCGCCTATATCGAAGCCGGTGGCAATTTCTTAGATACCGCTTCAACCTATGGCGATGGTGATAGTGAGCGCGTTATTGGTGGTTTGATCGGCACCCTCTTTCAACGCGCAGATGTTGCCATCGCTTCGAAAGCAGGAATTACCTTCCCTGATGGACATCGCACCATCAATAATTCTCGTCAGGCGCTCATTGCTGAATTAGATAAGTCGCTCGCCAGATTGGAGACCGATTATCTCGATATTTGGCAGATTCATTCGTGGGATCCTTTTACTCCGCTTGAGGACACGCTCTCTGCTTTAGATTACGCATATTCATCAGGCAAAGCTCGCTATGTGGGAATCAGTAATTTCTCTGGTTGGCAAAGTGCGCGTGCAATTACGATTCAAGAATCCAATTCAGCAAAAGCCCCCATCATTTCTCATCAAGTTGAGTATTCACTTCTGAATCGCGAAGCCGAAGATGAGGTGCTCCCCTGCGCCGATGAAACTGGAATTGGAATACTCGCTTGGGCTCCGCTAGGCCGTGGTGTCTTAACTGGAAAATATCGCAACGGAATTCCAAATGATTCGCGCGCTGCCGCGCCTCACTTTGTCAAACATGTCGAACCATATCTGCGGCCCGATAGCACTCGGATTGTCGAAGCGGTAACGGTTGCTGCACAGGGACTTGGTTTCTCACCCCTAGAGGTCGCTCTCGCATGGGTTCGCGATACACCAGGAATTACGAGCGCGATAGTAGGAGCGCGCACTGGAGCTCAGATGCGCGGAATCTTGAAGAGTGAAGAAGTCACCTTGCCACAGGTTGTTCGCGATGCACTCGATGAGGTTTCAGCGCTCTAACAATTTTCGAGGAAGTTCTCCAAAACTTTCACGCCAAATTCCAAACCTGAGATAGGGACCCGCTCATCAACTCCGTGAAAGAGCGCCATGAAGTCTAAATCTGCTGGCAATTGCAATGGGCTGAAGCCGTAACCGACGATGCCAAGTTCAGAGAGCGCTTTATTATCTGTTCCGCCGCTCATCAGATACGGAACGGGTATTCCTTCCGGATCAAATGCGAGGATAGCCTCACACATGGCATCGACGAGATCTCCTTCAAAATTAACTTCTAATGCGATATCGCGTGAGATTGTCTCGATCTTTATATCTGGTCCCACAATGGAGCGAATAGTTGCGTTCAGTTCATCTTCATAACCTGGTAAGAAGCGACCATCAATCACCGCGCTTGCGCTACCCGGGATTACATTTGCCTTATATCCGGCATCGAGCATCGTTGGATTTGCAGTGTTCTGCAGAGTTGCCCCGATCATTCGAGCAGTAGGTCCAATCTCTTTCAAGAGCGGACGAAGATCTTTCTCGTCGTAGCTCTTCCCAGTTGCTAGTGCAATCTTCTTGAAGAGAGTCTTGACCGTTGAGGTATACCGTTGCGGCCATTCAAAGCGTCCGATCTTGGCGACGGCCTCAGTCAACATAGTGAGAGCATTCTCATCATTCATCATCGAACCGTGACCGGCGCGACCTGTCGCAGTTAATCTCATCCAGTGAATTCCCTTTTGGGCAGCCTCGACAAAGTACAGTCGCTTGCCATCACCCACAGTTACTGAGAATCCGCCTACTTCAGAGATTGCCTCACTGCACCCGGCAAAGACTTCCGGATGCTGGGCTGCCATCCATCGTGAACCAAATGTCATTCCCGCTTCTTCATCCGCGAAGAATGCAAGAACGATGTTGCGAGGTGGCTTGTAACCAGTACGAGCCCACTTACGGATGATTGCCAGAATCATGGCATCGGTATTTTTCATATCAACCGCACCGCGACCCCAAATCATTCCGTCGCGAATCTCCGCTGCAAAGGGATCGACCGACCAGTCGGCAGCATTTGCCGGAACGACATCGATATGTCCGTGGAGAACTAGACCAGGTCGTGATGTGTCAGATCCCGGAATATTCGCAATTACATTGCAGCGGTTTGGTGCTGACTCATAGATGGTTGCGGATATTCCAACTTCGGCAAGTGATGCAACGACATATTCTGCAACTTCTCGCTCATCTCCTTTACCTTCCCCATAATTGACTGATGGGATTCGGATGAGATCTTGGCAAATCTTTACAACTTCTTCTTCTAGAGTCATATACCTATTCTGCCTCTGAATCCGCTCTAGATGTCGCAAGTCAAAAGGCCCTCTTTTGCATGAGAGCTAAGCCGTTGCTATCGTTGCCCTGTTATTTCGGCTCGAACGCTTAGGATTACACCAAAGTGAGCGAGTTACTCGTCCGGGTGGCGGAATTGGCAGACGCGCTAGCTTGAGGTGCTAGTTCTCGCAAGGGATTCGGGGTTCAAGTCCCCGTTCGGACACAGTTACGGTGGTAAATCGCACGATGGAACTTCACGAAGCGTTATCGCTCATTAGGGCTATTCCAGATTTTCCATCGCCTGGAATTCTCTTTCAAGATATCACTCCGCTTCTGGCAGATGCCGCTGCCCTCGGAGTAATCACTCAAGCCTTGTCGAACTTCGATGGCGAAGCTGATGTAGTAGCAGGCGTTGAAGCACGTGGTTTCATCATAGGTAGTGCACTCGCCATCCATCGAAGCTGTGGTTTTATCCCGATTCGCAAACAGGGCAAACTCCCCCACAAAGTTTTTTCACAATCGTACGGACTTGAGTATGGCGAAGATGTCATCGAGATACATCAAGATGCCCTGCTTTCTCACCAGAAAGTCCTTCTCATCGATGATGTGCTGGCTACCGGTGGAACATTGGTGGCGGCCCTTCGATTGATTAAGGAAGCTGGCAGCACAATCTCTTCTGTGATTGTTCTCTTTGAGATAACTGCACTCAATGGTCGCGAAAAGATTCTGCAGGAATTTCCGGATGTAAAAGTCCATGCTCTGGTTCGTGCTTAATGCGCATCAAAGAGATACAAGCGCTGCGAGCTCTTGCCTCAGTTCTCGTGGTCATCTATCACGCCAAACTCATTAAGGGCGGATATATCGGCGTTGATATTTTCTATGTGATCTCTGGCTATCTCATCACCGGTTTACTACTGCGCGAACTCGAGATTTCAGGCAGTCTCTCTTTTAAATCCTTCTATCTTCGCCGTATTAAGAGGCTGCTTCCCTCATCCTTCTTAGTTCTGATCGTCACAGGGATAGTTGCGTGGATTTTCTATCCCGACACGATGCGCCATGAACTTGGCAAAGATATCGCCGCCGGATCGATCTATATTTCCAATTACCTTTTTGCTCATTGGCAGATGGATTACCAGAACCTAGGCGCGGTGCCACCGGTGATCATTCATTACTGGTCGTTGGCGGTTGAAGAACAGTTCTATCTCGTGTGGCCGCTCTTCATATTTCTTGCCTACAAAGGCGGAGGGCGCAGGTTGGTTGGACGATCCATTGCAGCGATAACCGCAGTGTCATTCGTTATCAGCTTGGTACAAAGTAGAACTTCACCCATTTGGGCCTTCTACTCATTGCCTACTCGAGCATGGGAACTCGGCGTTGGTGCGCTCTTGATCTTCGCTCCTCAGTTCGTGCGCGGTAAGAGAGCGATAGCTAGCATCTCAATGATTTCTATCCTGGTCGCTGCTAACCATTTCAATGACCGAACTCTCTTCCCAGGTGTCGCCGCTCTTATCCCCGTTCTCGGAACGGCGATTGCCATAGCCTCAATCGGTCATTGGCCGGTACTTGTCAGAAAATTTTCACATCTACCCGCGACTCAATTTCTTGGTGAGATCTCGTATCCGCTTTATCTCTGGCATTGGCCAGTATTAGTCATTCCCGCCGTTTATCTGGGCCGTGGATTACGTCCCTTTGAAATTGCAATCTGTGTTGTGGTCACTCTTCTGCTTTCGTGGCTGACCCACATATGGATAGAAGAGCCATTACGACAGAAAGTGGTTCGCCCACAGATGGTTGTAAAGATGGCAAGTGTTGTCACGGGTACCTCGCTTTTACTGGGGCTCGGCATCTATGCCTCGTATGCGAATCAGATTCAACTTCCCGATGGCAAAAAGACTGCACTCACCAATATTCTGGAGAAGCCATTGGTCTACAACGACGGCTGTCATCTCAATCGCGGCGAGAAGATCTCTCCTGACTGCACCTATGGCAATCGTGGAGCAAAGATCAAGATAGTGCTCTTCGGCGACTCACACGCTGCCCAATGGTTTCCGGCTCTAGAAAGATTAGCCGAGCAGTACCAATTTGAATTGATCTCACTCACCAAATCTTCTTGCCCAGGTCCTGCTGTGAAAAAAGCAACTACTAAAACATATGATAATGGCGACTGTGCCGCGTGGAGAGAGAACTCCTATAAGAGAATAGCCGCTATTCATCCTGAAGCGGTTGTCGTGAGTGGCATGCAATTACCTGATCCAGCTATGGGAACAGCGAGTATTTCGCAATGGTGGATATCCGGCGAGCAGAGAACCCTGTCTCAACTCAAGGGGAATGCCCGAAATCTCATCTATCTCGTTGACACCCCTCATCCAACCCGCGACATTCCTAGTTGCGTCGCTTCTGGTGCTCGAAAAATCTGCGACCAGACGAAACCTACTGCTTCATACACAATTTCTGGTTTCACCAACGTCGACCCTAACCCTTGGCTCTGTACAAAAATATGTCCGGCAGTAATTAATAACCAAGTCGTTTACCGCGATGCATCACATATCAGTGTGGCCATGAGTGAAGAGCTTTCAGACAAGCTTGGGGCAGCCTTGAAATCCGCAGGAGTCTCTCTGCAATGAAGCAATGCAGAAAAGTGGATTTAGTGGAAGGATGCCAGCGTGGCTGAACTCGTTTATTACTGCGGAACCATGGATAGCGGTAAATCCACCCTCGCACTCCAGACCGCACATAACCATAAGAGTCGTGGGCGCTCCGGATTAATCTTCACCAATAAGGATCGTGCCGGTACCGGCGTTATAAGTTCCAGGTTGGGATTGCAATCCGAGGCGATTGAAGTTGAAGAATCACTCGACCTCCACAAATTTGTCGTTGAACACCTGTCGATGGGTGAACGGATTGATTACATCATCTGTGACGAGGCTCAGTTCTATCAACCGATTCAAATTGATCAACTCGCCAAGATCGTTGATGGCCTGGGAATTGATGTCTATGCCTTCGGAATTTTGGCCGACTTTAAGACAAAGCTCTTTCCTGGATCTGCGCGCTTGGTTGAACTAGCAGATCGCGTCAATACTCTCCAGGTCGAAGCGCTCTGTTGGTGCGGCTCCCGCGCAACCCACAATGCCCGCACCGTAAATGGCGTGATGGTCACTGAAGGTGAGCAAGTTGTCGTTGGCGATGTTGGCAAGAGCGATGAGGTTGCTTACGAAGTACTGTGTCGTCGCCACCACATGCGTCGGGTGACCGCACGAGCATCGCGCGCAGGACATATGAGCTCTGACCCACTACCGTTCACATAAAGCAACTCCTCCACAGTCCGCCCCATAGAAAAGGTAACAAGCATGAACACTCGCGCCTATGCAGTTCTCGCCGCTAAAGAGAAGCTGGTTCCTTTTGAATTCGATCGTAGATCGCTCGGAGCACATGATGTAGCTCTCGATATCGCCTATGCGGGTATCTGCCACTCCGATATCCATCAGGCACGTGAAGAATGGGGCCCCGCAATATTTCCTATGGTTCCGGGTCATGAGATCGCCGGAACAGTTACCGCAATCGGTTCGAGTGTTTCAAAGTTTAAGGTCGGAGACCTCATCGGCGTTGGAGTCTTCATTGATTCATGTCGAACCTGCGAAAATTGTGTGGCAGGTCTGCAACAGTATTGTCTGCAAGGTATGACGGGTACTTATAACCAGTTGGAACGCGATGGAACAACAGTAGCTATGGGCGGATATAGCAACTACTTCGTTGTCAATGAGGATTACGCGGTAACGATTCCAGCCAATCTTCCTCTCGCAGGTGTAGCACCACTTCTTTGTGCAGGAATCACTTTGTACTCACCAATCAAGCATTGGGGCGTGGGACCTGGCAAGAAAGTCGCAGTGATGGGACTTGGTGGCTTAGGGCATATGGGAGTCAAGTTTGCCGCTGCTATGGGAGCCGATGTCACTGTGCTCTCGCACTCCCCACATAAAGAAGCTGACGCGCTTGGTATGGGTGCGCACTCTTTTATTGCGACAAACGACAAAGGTGAATTTAAGAAGCATGCCAAGACATTCGATGTCATTCTCAATACGGTAAGTGCTGACATAGATATCGATCTCTATCTCAACCTACTGAAATTGGATGGAACCCTCGTAGTAATTGGCTTACCAGGTAAGCCTTATGCACTCAATGCCGGAACGCTTCTCAATGGACGTCGCTCCATTGGAGGCTCCATGATTGGCGGTATCCCTGAACTGCAAGAGATGCTCAATTTCTGTGGTGAGAATAATATCGTCAGCGATGTAGAAATCATCAAGGCGGATTACATCAATGAAGCCTACGAACGCACCGTAGCTAGCGATGTTAAGTATCGCTTCGTGATTGACGCCTCTACTTTCTAACTCTCACTCAATGAAACGAGTGCACTGCGGTAGCAATGAGCGGGGCAATTACCAAAGCCGGTAGTAGATTGGCGACAGCGATTTTCTTGATATCCAGCAATCGAAGAGCGATTCCAACGAGCATCAACCCCCCACACACTGTCATCGCATCGATTTGATATTGGCTCAAAATTGAACCTGAGACAAGACCGATAATGGTCCAGAAACCTTGATAGAGAGCCACCGGGATGATGGAGGCTGCAACACCCCAACCAAGCGTTGAGGCAAAGGCCATCGATGCAAAAAAGTCGAGTGAAGATTTGAGTATCAATTGATCTATTCCCTGTGACATCCCATCACTCACGCTTCCGAGAATTGCCAGGGGTCCGATAACGAAGAGAAGTGAAGCTGAAACGAAGCCTTCAACAAAGGGGCTTTCACTCGAGGCTTTAAATCTTCTACGTAGATTTTCTCCGAAGGTATCGAGACGAGTCTCGAGTGATAGAGCTGAACCGATGAGACCACCAAGCAGCATTGAGGCCAAAATGATGAGGAGGGAAGCGCCCTTGGGAAATGACGAGACAAACTCTCTGCTCCAGAGTGGAATGATCGCTGAAGTAGCGCCGAGTAGGGTGATTAATCCAAGAATATCTGTAATCAAATTAGTTGCAGATTTGGTAATTCGTGATCCGACCGCGATTCCAATAGTTGATCCGATAAGTACGGCGACAACATTGATTACGGTTCCGAGGCCTATAAACATTGAATAACTATAGACTTACTCCATGAAGTTCAGTGCTCTTCGCGCACTCCTTGCGCCACACAAGACTGTTCCCATCACCCCGTGGCGTGCCGAAGGTAGATGGCAACTATCCCCTACTCGGGTACTTATTCTCTTTGCCGGTTTGATTATCTTCGGATTGGGCGACTCGCTCTTGATTCAAGGTAACCAAGGAAATGCACCTTGGACTGTCTTCGCGCAAGGCATCACGATCAAAACTGGAATGAGTATTGGATTTGCAACTCTTCTCATCAGCACATTCGTTCTTCTGATCTGGATTCCACTTCGCGAGAAACCAGGTTTCGGAACTTTCTCGAATATCATTTTGATCGCGACCTTTATCCAAGTGGGAACGGAGATTTTTCCAGAGCAAAACTCGTTCCTACCTGGTATTGCATTCGATCTCATCGGCATCGCGATGGTTGGGCTTGGTTCATCTCTCTACATCACTTGCGGCCTCGGTCCAGGTCCGCGCGATGGCGCCATGACCGGGATCCATTACCGCACCGGTATTCGTGTAGGTCGCGTGAGATTGGGTATTGAACTAGTAGTGCTGGTAATCGGCTGGCTCTTAGGCGGAACCGTAGGCATCGGAACAGCGCTCTTTGCGCTGCTGATTGGCCAATCTGTGGCTATTTTCCTCGGAATCGTCGCGCGTCTGACCCAAAAGTAGCGTCAGGCATCAACTAACCTGACCTCAACCTTCCCCCGGGTTTGTGACCCGTCACTTCACACGGGGTCGCAAACACCCCCGATAACAAAATCAGGAAGGTTCGTCATGCTTGATACTTTCTTCAAAATATCAGAACGTGGCTCAACTGTAGGACGTGAGATTCGCGGCGGTTTCGTCACTTTCTTCACGATGGCCTACATCGTTGCGCTTAACCCACTTATCTTGGGCGGAGCTAAAGACAGCACCGGTCATTACCTCGGTGGCGGAACAGATGGAGCTAACTTCGCAGCAATTGCGGCGATGACAGCGCTTATGGCTGGTCTCTTAACTCTCTTTATGGGAGCTTTCGCCAACTTCCCGCTTGCACTTGCAACTGGACTTGGTCTCAACACCTTCGTAGCGGTGGGAATTGCTTCACGCATGACCTGGGCCGATGCTATGGGACTCATTGTTGTTGAAGGTCTCATCATTACAGTCCTCGTGCTTACCGGATTTAGAACTGCGGTCTTCCGTGCAGTTCCACAGCAACTCAAGATTGCAATCTCTGTCGGTATCGGTCTCTTCATTACCTTGATCGGTCTCGTCGACGCTGGATTCGTCCGTCGTACTGGTCAAGGACCGGTTCCAGTAACGCTCGGCGATAATGGAAATCTCGTGGGATGGCCAATTATCGTCTTCGGATTTGGGTTGATCACCATCATTGTTCTGATGATTCGCAAGGTAAAGGGTGCGATTCTGATTGGCGTTATTGCCGCAACAATCGTCTCAATCATTGTCGAGAAGGCATTTAAGATTGGTGAAAACTACCTACCTAAGGGCGTTGTCGATAATGTCTTCGGCGGAAAGATGCCAGCTGATTACAAAGGCTTCGTCACAGCAGGCGGCGACTATGTCAATCCTAAGGGTTGGGGTCTTAACGTTCCTCATATCCCATCCAAGATCGTCGATAAGCCTGACTTCAGCCTCTTCGGCCACTTCAGCCTCTTCGGTGCATTCCATGTAACTGGAGTGTCGATTGTTGCTGCAGTTCTTCTTGTATTTACATTGCTGCTCTCTGACTTCTTTGACACTGTTGGAACAGTCACAGCAATTGCGACAGAAGGTGGATTGATTGATGGAGCAGGAAATATTCCTAATAACAATCGCATCCTCTTCGTTGACTCAGTTGCCGCAGCAGCTGGTGGCGTTGGAAGCATCTCATCGAATACCAGCTACATCGAATCAGCTTCTGGCGTCGGCGAAGGTGCTCGCACCGGTCTGGCTTCGGTAGTAACCGGCGTTCTCTTCCTCCTCACCACCTTCTTGGCTCCAGTTGTGAAGGTGATTCCTTATGAGGCGGCAACGCCTGCTCTCGTCATCGTTGGTTTCTTGATGATGTCGCAGATTAAGGATATTGATTGGTCAGATTATGGAATCGGAATGCCAGCATTCCTTTCAATCATCTTGATGCCATTCACATATAACATCTCTGTTGGTATTGGTGCAGGCTTCATCGCGCACGTACTTATCAGAATCGTTCAAGGTCGCAGCAAAGAAGTACACGCGCTCTTGTACTTAGTATCTGCGCTCTTCGTGGTCTACTTCTTGCAATCCCCTATCAATATGTGGGTAAGCAAATAGCCATAAGTCACTAATGGGTTGGGCCTCGCATTCGTGCGGGGCCCAATCTTTTTTACCAAAGTATCTCTGTTTTACCTTGTTCAGCTAACATCGCATTTACTCGCGAAAAAGGCTTGGAACCAAAGAATCCGCGATAGGCGCTGAGTGGACTCGGATGCGCAGACTCAACACGATGTTGAAAAAAATGTGAGAGTTCTTGAGCATGCCGGCCCCAGAGAATTGCAATCACACCACGTGAACCCAACTCTCTGGCGATCACATCAGTGATCTTCTGCCATCCAAAAGTTTGATGTGCATTAGAAACTCCAGTTTCAGTGGTCAGCACTCTGTTAAGCAGAAGTACGCCTTGCGAAGACCATGTAGAGAGATCGCCCGAACTCCGAGCAACTGTGCCAGTATCGGCTTCCAGTTCAATGAAGATATTCTGCAGACTCTTCGGAAGAGGTTTCACCGCAGCATCTGTAGAGAAAGCAAGACCATGGGCATGCCCCGAAGTGGGATAAGGATCTTGCCCAACGATGACGCAGCGGACTTCAGATAGGGGTTGAGCAAAGGCGCGGAAGATGAGATCTTCGTGTGGAGAAACTGTTAGCGCATCTATTTTATGCAAAATTGCGTTGATATCACCACGTAGCGGCTCGAGTACAGGTAACCAACTAGAGTGCACGAGCGAAGAATCGAAATCCTTCATAACGCACTTCCATAGGTAATTCAAAGACTGCTGACATATGTTCAGATGTAATGACTTGGTCAATCGGTCCAGAGACAGCGATCGACCCATCTTTAAGGATCAACGCATGGGTAGTTCCAACGGGAATTTCTTCGATGTGATGAGTTACCAATATTGAGGCCGGCGCCGCCGGATCTGAGGCAAAAAGTGAGAACCGCTTTAGTAAATCCTCGCGGCCACCTAAATCAAGCCCAGCTGTTGGTTCATCGAGTAGCAGTAACTCGGGATCGGCCATCAACGCTCGCGAAATTTGAACACGCTTCTTCTCGCCATCGCTTAAGGTGCCGTAACTGCGGTCAGCCATCTCTCTGACACCAAAGGTTGTAAGAAGGGCAACCGCCCTTGATTCGTCCCATAAATCGTAGGCTTCATTCCATCTACCTAAGACCGAATAGGCGGCGGTCAGGACGACATCGCGTACTTTTTCATCGTACGGAATATCTTCAGAGATAAGCGTTCCGCAAATTCCGATTCTCGTTCGCAGCTCCCAGAGATCAACCTTGCCCATCTCTTTATCAAGAACTGTGACAGTTCCTTTCGTGGGAAATATGCGTGTAGCAAGAATTTGCAAGAGCGTTGATTTACCGGCTCCATTGGGGCCAAGTACAACCCATCGCTCGCCTTCGGAAATTGAGAAGCTGATCGGTCCGAGAATTGTCTTCTCACCACGGCGGACTGAGACATCCCGTAATTCAAGGACGCGATTGCTGCTCATAGGAGTGAAAGATATATCTTTACTAGCAGAATCACGCCAAATTGTCGGCTAGCCAACAGTGATTCGCGATAACCTCGCCCATATGAACGCAGAAACGAGCCATTACACCGGATTAATCCTCGTATCTGGAATCGATTCTCCCGGAATTACACAAGGCTTATTTGATGCCTTGGCGCCATTTGCGATCACCGTTCTCGATATCGAGCAGGTCGTAATCAGAGATAGATTGATATTAACCGTCTTAATCTCGCTCAATCCAGCGCATGCCGATTCCATTGAAGAGGATTTACAAGCATGTGCCGAAAGACTCGGTATCGATATTGCTACCTCATTTGTGCAACAAGGCGAATCGACCATCGCGGCGAAGACAGGTTTGGTGCATGTGGTCGCACTTGGAAATCCCATGCCACCCACAGCTATAGCCGCTATCGCCGCGGCAATTGCCACCCAAGGCGGAAATATTGAACGAATTCATCGCACCGCCAGTTACCCAATTACCGCGATTGAATTTATCGTCTCCGGCACCAATCAATTATCGATTCGTCAATGCCTTGCCGAGGTTACAACGAGCCACCAAGTTGATATCGCCGTCTCCCCCGGTGGACTCATGCGCCATGCGAAGAAGTTAATAGTTATGGATGTTGATTCAACTCTCATTCAACAAGAAGTCATCGAACTGCTGGCGGCAAAGGCAGGCGTTCAAGAACAAGTTGTGGCCATTACCGAATCCGCGATGCGCGGTGAGCTCGACTTCGCCGAAAGTCTTCGCGCTCGAGTGGCGCTACTAAAAGGTCTTCCTGAATCTGTCATTGCTGAAGTTCAAACAGAAGTTTCTTTGACTCCTGGTGCGCGAACTTTGGTCCAAACTCTGCATAAGCTGGGACATATTGTGGCTCTCGTCTCCGGCGGATTCACAGAAGTTATCAAACCTATTGCGGCAGATCTTAATATTGCGCACTACAGAGCCAATTCACTCGAAATCTCAGACGGTCTCCTCACAGGTAAAGTACAAGGAACTATCGTCGATCGCGCCGGAAAGGCAGAGGCTCTTCGTGAATTTGCTGCGATAGAAGGTGTTTCGCTTGAACAGACAATTGCAATCGGGGATGGCGCTAACGATTTAGATATGATCTCTATCGCTGGTTTAGGAATTGCCTTCAACGCTAAACCGGCAGTCAAGGCAGCAGCCGATAGTTCAGTCAGCGCCCCATATCTAGATTCCGTGCTCTATCTCTTAGGTATCACCAGAGAAGAAGTAGAAGAAGCCGGCGCAACCCGCAAATAATTACAGTCTGCAGGCGTGTATATCGGTAACCAGAATTCCACGGGCGCCTAGAGCCCAGAGTTCATCCATCAAGCGATTCGTATCTTTGCGAAGCACCATGGCACGGACTGCCACCCAGTCAGCTTTCTGTAGCGGAGAAATTGTTGGAGATTCCAGACCTGGAGTTATCGCACATGCTTTCTCTACACTTACTGTTGGAATGTCATAATCGAGTAATACATATTGCCTTGCTGTGACCACACCTTGTAAGCGTCTGATTACAATTTCGAGCTCTGCCGGAACCACAACTCCCGCCCGCTTAATAACTATCGCTTCCGAGGTAAGAATTGGTTCGCCGAAGATAGAGAGGCCGGCCTGTCGTAAGGTATTGCCAGTACTAACAACATCAGCAATGAGATCTGCAACTCCAAGACGTACGCTGCTTTCGACAGCGCCATCAAGGCGAACAACTGATGCGCTAATACCTAAATCGGCAAGATGCTTTCCAACCAAACCAGGATAGGCGGTAGCAACTCGCTTACCAGCTATATCGGCCAACTTCCAAGGCTGTGACGATGGAGCCGCGAATCTAAAGGTAGACCCACCAAAATCTAAGGCGAGAATTTCGTCAGCGTCTGCGCCAGAATCGATCAGAAGATCTCGACCAGTAATCCCAGCTTCAAGCTCTCCAGAACCTACATAGATTGCAATATCGCGTGGGCGCAGATAATAAAACTCAACGTTATTTTCGCTATCTGCTAGAACTAAATCACGAGAATCAGATCGTTGCTTGTAACCAGCCTCTTTCAGAATGGTAATTGATGCATCAGCCAAAGAACCTTTATTTGGAACGGCTATTCGTAACATGGTTCTCCTTGGGTGGTTTATTGAAGTTTAGAGATATCGGTAGATGTCGTCGGGAGTCAATCCGCGCGCAAGCATCAAAGTTTGTAGGTGATAGATGAGCTGGCTGATCTCCTCGGCTAGCGCCGCATCAGATTCGTGCTCGGCAGCTAGCCATACTTCGCCAGCCTCTTCGAGAATCTTCTTGCCGATTGAGTGAACACCCGCATCGAGAGCCGCGACAGTTGCTGAACCCTCAGCTCGAGTGAGGGCCTTTTCCGATAGCTCACTCCAGAGAGAATCAAATGATTTCATGGATGTACTTTACTGCGCTGATGCCTTGGCTCGGAGGAGATTAATCATTTCCGCCGGATCATCTGCATTAAATACCGCACTTCCTGCAACAAATGTATCTGCTCCAGCTTCTCGGGCGATTTCAATAGTTTCGAGGGAGATTCCGCCATCTACCTGTAGCCAGATAGGTCGAGACCCAATCAATTTCCTAGTGCTACGAACTTTCTCCATCATCTCGGAGATAAATTTCTGACCTCCAAACCCTGGCTCGACAGTCATGATCAGGAACATATCGACTTCGTCAATGAGGTCGGAGTATTCATCTAAAGCGGTTCCTGGTTTGAGAGCGATGGCGGCGCGAGCCCCGGCGCTGCGAATACCGCGCAGAGTCTTGCGAAGATCAGCGGTGGCTTCAACGTGAATAGTCACCGATGCGCAGCCAATCTCTGCATATTCAATGGCAATCGAGTCGACATCGGCAACCATGAGATGTGCATCTACCGGAAGAGGTGATTGCGCGATGATCTTGGAGGCCGCCGCAAAGTCAAAGGTGAAATTGGGAACAAAGAGATCATCCATCACATCAAGGTGTAACAGATCACTGACTGCAGAAATCTTAAAAATTTCACTCTGCAGATTATTCAGATCTGCATTGAGAATGCTGGGAGTTATGCGGATATGCGAAGTCACGACTTCAGCCTACGCCTTCTTCTGAAAGAGAGCCAAGAACATGGAGTCGGTTCCGTGCACTGAAGTCCACAGAGCCATTGAGTTATCCCGTGTTGCTCCAGTGAGTTTTGCAGGAAGAAAAGGAGCGACATCGATCTGCTCTAACTCAGGGTTCTGCTTAAGAATCATCTTTACCTGACCGAGGGTCTCGGCGAAGTGTGGACTACAAGTGGCATATCCGTAGATACCACCGGAATTGATAACTCCAACCGCCGACCTGGTGATTTCTAGTTGCAATTGTGTAAGTTCGCGTAAATCCTGCACCGTACGACGCCAACGAACTTCTGGTCGTCTGCGGAGCGCGCCAAGTCCAGTGCAAGGAACATCAGCTAGTACAGCATCAAATTTCTGATTATGGCTAGCAATTTCTCGAGCATCACCCACCCACACTGGAAACTTACCGATAACCGCTTTCACTAATTTAGCTCGGGGTTCGGAGATTTCATTAGCCACGAAGTCGCGCCCAGTTGTGTCGGCTATATGAGATAAGAGCGCGGCCTTTCCACCCGGTCCGGCGCAGATATCAAGAATCGAGAGTGAATTCTTGGTGGCTTGAGCAAATACTTCTGCGACGATTTGTGAACCTTCATCCTGCACACCGGCGCGTCTATGTCGGATGATTTCGAGCGCTCCCGGAGAGCCTGCCAGCCGTGCACCGTATGGTGAATAGATTGTCGCTTCTCCACCTAATTCGACTAGCTCTGCCTGAGTTGATGCACCTGGCCACGCAACTAGAGTTGGAAGAGCTGGGACATTATTTGCCTTGAGTTCTGATTCAACGCGATCAAAATCTTTGAGGAGATCAAAGTACGCCGAGACAATCCATTCCGGATGCGAATAGAGAATAGACAACCTAGAGACGGCGTCTGCAATCAGATGAACTGGTGCCAGCCACTCTTCAAGGCTCTGTGCACTTACCTTGCGCAAGAGCGCATTCACAAAGGACGCCTTCGACTCCCCCAATACCTTTCGAGCTAATTCAACTGTTGCTGATACTGCAGCATGTGTAGCTACTCGCATCTCGTGAAGCTGATGCACGCCTAGTCGCAGAACATCAACGATTCCTTCATCTATCTCATCCCACGGTCTATCCACGCACTGTCGCAGGATGAAATCATGGCGACCTTGCATGCGCAGAGTTCCGTAGAGCAATTCGGTTGCAAAACCCCGATCACGCACTTCGAAATCTGATGCAGCAAGAGCCTGCGGAAGTAACAGGTTGGAATATCCTCCGCGCCGATTTACTTCAGTGAGAATATCGAAGACAAGCAGACGAACTGCATCTGGTTTTGGTTTTTGGAATGAATCCCTGCGTGCTTTAACCAAACTTTTCACCAGGTTGTAATCGCGCGCCATTGAGCCAATTCTGTGAAGCCATGCGCTGCTTTCCAGATGGCGTACAAAATCCAATAACGACAGCAGTTGAGCCAGTGCCGACAATGAGTTCGCGATTTCTTACGGAAATGAGGCCCGGCTGAACCTTCTCCTCTGCGAGAGTGAGTGAATCAATCTTTAACGGGCCCCCACGGAAAGTGGTCCACGCCCCTGGATTTGATGTGAAAGCACGCACTTTAGAGATAATCGATTGCGCATCTGAATTCCAATCAATCTGACCTTCACTCTTCTTCAACTTAAAGGCACGAGTAGCGTCAGTGTTATTTTGGGGCGTCGGCTTCTTGCCAGATGCAATCTCTGCGAGAGCTTCGAGAACTGCTTCGACACCTAATTCGGCCAACTCAATAAAGAGTTCGTCGCTGGTGATATCGCTATCGAGGGCAAATCGTTTGATTGAATAGATTGGGCCAGTATCCATTCCTTCATCAAGCGCAAAGACGGTCACACCCGAGATTGCATCTCCTGCTTCTATCGCGCGCTGCACGGGCGCTGCCCCGCGCCAACGTGGCAGTAGGGAGAAATGAAGATTTAACGAGCCAAATTTCGGTGCGGAGATAACCTCTAGTGGCAGAAGTACTCCGTAACCAATTGTGAGTAACACATCGACATCTGCCAATAATGGGAAGATCTCTGCGGCTGATTCGGGTTTGAAGGTGCTTACTGAGTGAACTGATGCCCATTGCGCGACTTCAGACTCTTGTAGATTCAGTCCACGGCCAGCAGGGCGATCTGGCTGTGTGATGACAAATGAAAGATTATGTTCTGAATCCAGAAGTGCATTCAGAGTCGGAATAGCCACGGCAGGCGTGGCGGCGACTGCGATACGCAATTAGAGGCCTCGGCCAAATGGATCATGCGGTGAAAGTCGAATTTGTGGGGCGTTCCCTATCGAATCAGCGAGTCCAAACCAATCTGATTCGCGAATATCTTTCATAGCAATTTTGCGATCGGCCTCGGATAAACGATCAATGAAGAGAATTCCATTGAGATGATCTGTCTCATGCTGTAGCGCCCGCGCCAGTAACTCAGTTCCTTCAACCACGATAGGTTCACCGTGCATATTGAACCCTTTAGCTACGGCGCGAAAAGCACGTGGCGTTGGATAAACGAGATCTGGAAAACTTAAACATCCTTCATCGCCCTCCTGAATCTCATCGCTGAGATCAAGGGTTGGATTGATCAGATGACCGATCGCTTCATCGACATCCCAGACAAAGACTCGTAGAGGAACACCTATCTGAGGAGCGGCTAGCCCTGCTCCTGGAGCATCGAGCATTGTCTCGGTCAAATCCTTCACTAAGGTACGAAGCTCTTTATCGAAGGTCAGAACTGTATCTGCCGGAGTTACCAAGACGGGATCGCCGAAGTGGCGAATTGGCTTGATAGACATGGCTCTATCTTACCTATCGGGTCAATGAATACGGATCTATTCGCAGCGTAGCCAGCGACTTCTTGGCTGCACTTCTTCGTCTTTGATATTCGTGGATAAAAGTAACGAGTACTTCACCAACTTCATTGGGCGCCATAATGAGAATGCGCGCCATTGCACCTTTTAATTCAATCGGTCCAAGAATCCTTGCTCCCAGTGGTAAGCGATTCTCCTGTTGAGCTGCCTCTAACCCACGAGCCAGCTGTTGAATTTCCTTCGCTGGTAGGTCGAGTGTGAGCGCGCGAAGAAATGGTGGAAGAGATACCTCCTGGCGATCTCGTAACTCACGCTGTGAGAGCAATGATGGCTTCCATGCCGCAAGTGGCCCCAGAATTGGATTGTCGTGTGCGATCATAAGAAGCAAGGCTCCATCGGGCGCTAAATATCCCCCACATGAAAATAATAATTCGCGCGATCTCTCTTGCGCTCGAATATCTGATTGCGAAAAGTATGCATCTGCCTCGAGCACAACAACTGCGCTATAGCCATTTTTCGCAATGGGTACCCCTCCTGGTGTAGCAATCACAATGCCGTCACTCTTTTCGTACTCCGAGAGAATATGTTCACCCTCAGATAACGCGATTTGTCTTCCTGGAAAAGCTGACCCGATTTCCTGAGCAAATCGCTGGCTTCCTCTGCCTAACAGAAATGGTGTAACACCTTGACACCAAGTACATCGCCATTCGTCTTGGACTACTCCACATAAAGCACATTCTGGTTTCGCAGTGATAGAGACCTTTATCAGTTTTCCGCCACATTGGCAGGATGCGATATTGCGGCAGCGTGCACAGGAAATTGATTGGGCATAACCCTTTCGCCCAGCAAGGAAGAGCACGGGTCCTTTCTTTAGCGCTTTCCTGATTTCGGAGATGGCTCGACCCGGAAGTAACTCATTTGTACTCTGTTGAAAAGATTGAACTGCGACCTTGGCACGGTGGGCTTCATACGAGATCCATTTGAGTTCAATAAGGCGTGAAACTTCTGAGCTCGGTGAATATCCAAAGAAGGTGAGGGAAATCTTCTCAATTTGCGATCTCAGAATCGCAACATCGCGGACATTCCAACCCGGCGAACGACGTTCGTATAAGTTCTCCGAACCTTCGTCGATGACAACGAGGTGTGAAATATTTGGAACTGGCGTAAATACCGAACTCCGTGTTCCGATAATGATGCCGCTTGCACCCGTGCTCGCTTTCAAGAAATTTCGATAACGCTCTGTGCGATCGAGCGCAGAATCAAGAATTATCGATTCTGGGCAGAGCAATTGCAGTTGTTGAACGAGGCGGCTTTCGGGAGCGATGACCAGCACTCTCCCTTTCTGCCCTAACCTGTTGATGTGTGTAGCGATCATCTCGGTCTTCTTCACGAAGGGCGGTAATTGAACATACGTGCGGGAAGGTCTGGTATTTCTAGACATCGATTCATCCAACACAATCGGTTCCTTATCGACGTTGGCTACGCGGGGAGGAATGGCCGAACGAATGACGTCATAAGGATGAGCTGCCCAACGTTGCGCTACGGCGGAGATGAGCTTCAGAGTTTGCGCACTTGCCACCGGAATCGGAGAAAGTACTTTGAGAATGGATTTAAGGTTTGCGGTCTGGCTTTCAACCAATCTTTGCAAGACAATCGCTTCGACAGTTCGCCCATTAAATGGAACTTCAATACGAACTCCCACTGCAACCTTCGCTGTTAGCGATTCAGGAATCAGGTAGTCGTACTCTCCATCAAGATGATAAATACCGTTATCAACCCAGACTCGGGCGACGGGAAGATGAGTAGCGCTGTGCTCGCTACGTTTGATGACCTCAGTCTTGAGGCGCAGTGGCCGCACAGCTGCCACCAGAGTTACCTCGAACTATTTAACTGCTGCTTGCAATTCGGCGACGCGATTAGTTACTTCCCATGTGAAATTAGGAAGTTCGCGACCGAAGTGGCCATAGGCAGCAGTAGCTGAATAGATAGGACGCTTGAGGTTGAGATCGCGAATGATTGCCGCTGGTCGAAGATCAAATACCGTCGTGACAGCATCTTGAATCTTCTGAACTGGAACTGTCTCTGTTCCGAATGTTTCGACAAATACTCCAACCGGTTGCGCCTTACCGATTGCATAAGCTACTTGAACTTCGCAGCGACGCGCTAAACCGGCGGCAACAACATTCTTAGCCACCCAACGCATCGCATAGGCAGCGGAACGATCTACCTTCGATGGATCTTTTCCAGAGAAGGCGCCGCCGCCGTGACGAGCCATTCCACCATATGTATCGACGATAATTTTTCGGCCCGTTAAGCCGGCATCTCCCATCGGCCCACCAATGACAAATCGACCAGTTGGGTTAATGAGATTACGCAAGTTCTTCCGTGGCAAATCAATCTTCTCTAAAATCGGATCGATCACCTGAGCAATAATTTCGGGAGTCAGCTGCTTGAGCACATCGACCTCTTCAGAGTGCTGAGAAGAGATAACAACAGTATCCAAGGCAACAGCTTTATCGCCGTCATATTCAATTGTTACCTGAGTTTTTCCGTCAGGGCGAAGATAAGGAAGCGCGCCAGATTTACGTACCTTTGATAGCTGTTGCGCTAATTCATGCGCCAACCAGATCGGAAGTGGCATCAGCTCTTTCGTATCATCGCAGGCGTAACCAAACATCAGACCTTGATCGCCGGCTCCTTGTAGATCGAGTGGATCCACCGCAGCTGCAACACGGTGTTCGAAAGCGTTATCCACGCCTTGTGCAATATCTGATGATTGCTGACCGATAGAGATTGAGACGCCACAGCTATTTCCATCAAAACCTTTAACCGAAGAGTCGTAACCAATACCAATGACGGTATCGCGCACAATGCCCATGACATCGGCATACCCATTGGTTGTTACTTCACCCGCAACGTGCACCTGCCCAGTGGTTATCAGTGTTTCAACTGCAACTCGGCTTGTAGGGTCTTGACCAATGAGTGAATCGAGAATCGCATCAGATATCTGATCTGCGATCTTATCTGGATGACCTTCAGTGACTGATTCTGATGTGAAGAGGCGCTTTGACATTGTCCTAACCTAACTGAAGAAGGGCTTGATCGAGTAGTTGGTGGGCAAGCGTGTCTTTGGTGGTCTGCGCCACCTTTGCAACAGATCCGCGATGAGTGAAGATCTCTCCATAGGTTGTCTCGCTATTGAAGATATCGCCGTGAGAGATGTCGTTGAGATAAAGGATATCCGCACCTTTATCCGCCAATTTTCGCTGCGCCTCTGCCTCATCGTGGGTGCTTTCAGCGGCGAAGGCGATGATCACTTGTCCGCTCTTGGTGCGAGAGATCTCGGATAGTAAATCTGGATTTTCAACTAGATCAATCTTGAGGTATTCAGATTTCTTGATCTTCGAAGCTGCCTCATGCACAGGTCGGGCATCTGCAATGGCCGCTGTCATGGCCAAGATATCTGTGCCTGCAAACTCCTCGCGAAGAACCTTTAACATTTCGTTGGCGGAAGTGACCTGAAGAGTTCGAACTCCAGCGATAGCAGGGAGATTTACATTTGCCGCGATCACAGTAACGTCTGCACCGCGTTGCAGAGCAGCACGGGCTATCGCATACCCCTGCTTTCCAGATGAGTTATTGCCGATATAACGGACTGGATCAATGGCTTCACGTGTGCCACCTGCTGTCACCAGAACTTTTCTACCGAGAAGATCGGCTTTGCTCTGTGTAATCTCATCAAAGTGCGCCAAAATATTGGCAGTTTCAGGAAATCTGCCTTGACCGGTATCACCGCTCGTGAGTGCACCTACTTCAGGTTCCATCACTGTAAAACCACGGCGCCGGAGGGTTTCGACATTTGCTTTCGTTGCTGGGTCGTTCCACATCTGTGGATGCATCGCCGGAACGAGAAGAATAGGAACATCAGCCGCAAGGATGATATTTGTCAGTAGATCATCAGCGCGCCCTTGCGCTATTCGGGCTATCAAATCCGCGGTAGCCGGAGCGATGATGATGAAGTGTGCCAATTTCGCCAGCGAGATATGTCTAACCTCATGGACATCTTCGAAAACCTCGGCGGTAACGCTGCGACCAGAGAGCGCTTCCCAGGTTGCCTTACCAACGAAGTTAAGACTGGAAGGAGTTGGTACAACAGTCACGGAGAAACCGTGATCCTGTAAGCGGCGCAATAAATCGCACGATTTGTAGGCGGCAATTCCACCACCTACACCGAGGATTACCTCGCGGCCGTGACCTTGCATCGGTAAACGAATCTGGATTAAGCGGTTGGTTCTAGATTTTCAATAGTGAGAAGGCCTTCGTTGATTTCACGAAGTGCAATAGATAGCGGCTTCTCATGAACGTGAGTATCAACTAGTGGACCCACATATTCGAGGAGACCTTCACCGAGTTGAGAGTAATACGCATTGATCTGGCGAGCACGCTTAGCTGCGTAGAGAACGAGGCTGTATTTAGAACCAGCCTTATCGAGAAGTTCGTCGATAGGTGGATTCGTAATGCCATCCATATGTGCGCTCATCTGTGCTCCTTGTATTCGAATCATCCAAAGTATTTCTAGCCTTTTTGGGCAGACGCCAATTCTATCAGGGTTGCGACTACCTTCTCGACCTCTTCATTTATCAGCACCTTATCGAAGAAGGACGCTGCCGCCATCTCCTCCTGAGCCAACGCCAACCGGGCGGCGCGTCTTTCGGGGCTATCTGTGCCACGTCCTTCCAAACGAGAGACGAGCTCTTCCCATGTCGGAGGTTCAAGGAAGACGAGGAGAGCTTGTGGGACTTTCTCCTTCACCTGACGTGCACCCGTGATCTCAATTTCTAAGAGAACGCTCTGTCCATTTCGCAGCGCCTCTTCAACTGCTTTGCGGGGAGTTCCGTATCTATTGCCAGCAAACTCTGCCCATTCAAGGAATTCATCGCGCGCTATAGCTTGATCGAATTTCTCATGCGAATAAAAATGATAATCAACGCCTTCAATCTCATTAAAGCGCGGCGCACGAGTAGTAGCAGAGACGCTGACAAAGAATGGTGAAGATTGCTTGAGCGCCTTTGCAACAGTGCTCTTTCCTACTCCCCCAGGTCCAGATAAAACTACCAACTTTCCGCTGGCGGTAGCGGGTGGAAGATTTAATTCACGTTCAAGTGCTTGCACCTGATGTCTACCTAAACCTTGAAGTCTGCGAGTGAGTGAGATTTCTAATCGTTCAAGAAGAGCTTTGGCTCTGACTTTTCCCATACCTGGTATGGATTCGACCAATTCCAATACCCGCATCTTTGCAATTGCCTCATCGTTGTGAGATATCTGTATGACTTGTGCAATCGATAACTCTTGATTCTTCACTCGCAATTTCAGGCCAGCGCGCACTTGTCGGGAGACCTTAGCCTTTGCAAGAGCGTTAGCCCGTTGCTCGGGTGTTAATTGCGGAGGGGCTCCCATGGCTATAAATTACTGCAGAATTTCATCTGCGATGGCGCGTGCTTTCGCCTTCATCGCTGCAGGGCCATCGCTCCATGCTTGGGTAATGGGGCGTCCGATAACTACAAAGGATGCTCCCGCTGATATTGCATCCTGTGGAGTCATCGTTCGCTTTTGATCATCGCTTCCAGCCTCACTTGCTGGACGCACACCCGGCGTAATGATGTGAATGTCAGGCCCAACAATTGCGCGAATAGCTGTGATCTCTAAAGGAGAGCAGACAATTGCCCGAGCCCCAGAACTAACCGCCAGAGAAGCTAAAGCCACTGCGCTCTCGAGTGCGGGACTGGCAAAACCAATTCGGAATAAATCATCTTCTGAGAGCGAAGTAAGAATCGTTACTGCTGTGATATCTGTTGCAGGTGCCGCCGATACCGCAGCTGCAATCATGGCTGGACCGCCAGATGCATGTACAGTCAGAAATCGCGGCCGCAGCTCGGAAACGGCAGATGCCGCACCTTTCACAGTGTGTGGAATGTCGTGAAGTTTGAGATCGAGAAAGATATCGGCATCGGTCTCGCTCTTAATGGCTCGGACACCTTCTTGGCCAAAGGTAAGAAAGAATTCCAGACCCAACTTATAAACGCTTACAGAGTCTTGCGTACACGCGATCCATTGTTTGGCGATCTCCAGATCAGGAGTATCGACTGCTAAAACGATAGGTGCTTTCATGGGCTCTCATCTCTGTGGGCATATCCAACGGCTTGTTGCATCGTTGCAAATCCTCGTGCCGCCAATAATTCACGTAACTCATTTTGGATAGTAATCAGAGCTGATGGATTTCCGAAACTTGCCGTACCTACTGAGATACCGGAAGCTCCTGCCAAAATAAGTTCGAGCGCATCTCTGCCAGATGAAACGCCACCCATTCCGAGGATGGGAATCTGTGGAAGCGCTGCATGTACTTGGTAAATCGCCCGAACTGCAACTGGCCTGATGGCTGGCCCGGATAATCCACCAGTTTTTCCGCCGAGGTGTGGCTTCATTGTGTCGAGATTGATGACCATACCTAATACGGTATTTATCAGCGCAAGTGCATCTGCCCCTGCATCAACTACTCCGCGAGCTATTGCAGGAAGATCGGTAACATCGGGCGAAAGCTTGGCGATAATCGGCAGTTCTCCACCAATTGTTTTACGTACGCCGTCTATCACCCGACGAGAAGCATCGGGATCGCAGGCGAAGACTAAGCCACGATTTTCAACATTAGGGCAAGAGATATTGACTTCCACTGCGCTGATTCCGGATACGGATCGAAGTTTGCGCGCCAGGGTTGAATACTCCTCGATAGTTTCGCCAGCTATCGAAACAATTACCCTCGCCTTCTGTTCGAGTAACCACGGGACATCGTTAGCTAAAAAGGCATCTATACCTGGACCTTGCAGGCCAATGGAGTTGAGCATTCCTGACGGAGTCTCAGCCATGCGCGGGGTTGGTCGGCCATGGCGCGGTTTCGACATCACAGATTTAGTAACTACTGCGCCAATATCTTTGAGTGGGAAGAATTGCGCTAACTCCTTACCGCTACTTGCGCACCCACTTGCAGTAAAGATGGGGCTCGGAAACCAAGCATTTCCGAGAGTTGTCGATAGGTCTACCGGGATACTCATGGAGCAACCTCTGGAACCTTACCCACCAGATCCCAACGAACATCCGAACCATCCATCACTGGACCATCAATGCAAGAGCGCAACATGGAAGTACTTCCATCAGCGTTCTTCACTGGCAAGACACATGTCATGCAAATACCTATTCCACAGGCCATGGACTCTTCAACTGCACATTGATGGATAACATCGGTCTCAGCTACGAGCGATGTAATGGCCGATAACATGGCCATCGGACCACACGAATAGATAACATCGATCGCTCTCTGCGAGATGATGTCGAGAAGGGATTCAGTAACACGTCCAGTCTCACCCATCGATCCATCTTCTGTATAGATGCGTAGGGAATTAACTGATCGCTTACCTTCCATAGGTGCATAAATCTTTGAGCCCACACTGGCTCCGAGCAACATATCAACTTTGCAACCACGTGACTTCAAGACATCGGCCAGCCCAAAGAGTGGCGCAGAACCATATCCACCACCGATTAAGAGCGCATTTATCGGTTCGGTGGGAATTCCAAAGGCGGTACCAAGTGGCGCGACGATATCTATCTCGGTTCCTTCAACTTGAGAGCAGAGCCATTTACTTCCAGATCCGTGTGGAGCGACAATTAACTCCATCGTGCCACCGTATTGCGAATTCTCTGAAACGCGCGAAATTGCGAAAGCTCGCCGCAGAATCATGCGCGAGGAATCTCCACCAACTGCAATCGCCACGAAATTTCCCGGTTTGCAGAACTTCACCAGATCTCCGACATTGAGCAGAATCTGGTGATAAGCGCCCACTCGTTTATTACCGACAATAACTACCTGTTGTTGCACAGCATGGCGGTTAATTGTGGACATTAACGAGCTAACCAATCTTGAATTGGGGCGACAGAGAGATCGCCCGACTGGAGCGACTTTATACCTTGGACCGCAGCGCTAAAGCCCGCTGTAGTAGTAATAATCGGAATTGAACGCTGCACCGACGCCGTGCGAATCGCCCACCCATCGGCTCGCGTTCCCCGACCCACCGGAGTATTAATCACTAAATTGATATCACCATTATTGAGCATCTCGACGATGGTCTTCTCGCCTAATGGCCCAGTTCCTTGAGAATTCTTGCGAACCGTTACTGATGTAACACCATGTTGAGATAGGTATGCCGCAGTACCTTCTGTCGCAAGAAGTCGGAAACCAAGTGCACTCAATTCCTGCGCTGGTTTCACACCTGAATTCTTATCCTTATCGGCAAGTGAGATAAATACTGTGCCACTCTTAGGAAGAGGACCAAAGGAACTTATCTGAGACTTTGCATAAGATTCGCCAAAGGTTGCAGCTATTCCCATAACTTCACCCGTTGATCGCATCTCGGGTCCTAGGACTGCATCTACTCCTCGCCCATCTGCTCGGCGGAATCTATTCCACGGTAAGACCGCCTCTTTTACGCTGATACCTTTCGCAATCGCATCGCCCGACGCGGGTAGTAACCCTTCACTACGAAGTTGGGCGATGGTAGCTCCAAGTGAAATTCGTGCAGCAGCTTTCGCAAGCGGAATACCAGTTGCCTTACTTACAAATGGAACGGTTCGTGATGCGCGTGGATTTGCCTCGAGAACGTAGAGGATGTTCTCTGCCATCGCGAATTGAATATTGATAAGACCTGCAACTCCCACACCTTGTGCGATCTTGAGCGTCGCTTCTCGGATATCAACCCGTTGTTTCTCTGAGATTGTCATGGCTGGAAGTACACAGGCGCTATCTCCCGAGTGGATTCCTGCCTCTTCAATATGTTCCATGATGCCACCGAGAAAGAGTTCAGTGCCATCGAAGAGCGCATCAACATCTAGTTCAATCGCTGAATCTAGGAATCTATCTACGAGTACTGGATGATCAGGTGTGATATCTGTCGCGCGTGAGATAAAACCACTCAATGATTCATCATCGTAGACAATCTCCATACCTCGCCCGCCCAGAACGAAACTCGGGCGAACAAGTACCGGATATCCGATCCGTTGTGCGATCTCGACCGCTTCAAGTTGCGAAGCTGCCATGCCGAACTCTGGAGCAGTAAGACCTTGATCAAGTAAGACTTGTCCAAAGGCGCCACGCTCCTCGGCGAGATTGATCGCCTCAGGGCTGGTGCCGAGAATCGTTACTCCAGCAGCCTTTAATCCAGCCGCTAAACCAAGAGGTGTTTGACCACCTAATTGGGTGATGACGCCAAGAACCGGTCCTGCAATTGATTCTGCGTGAATCACTTCCAGTACATCTTCCAAGGTAAGCGGCTCGAAATAGAGGCGATCGCTAGTGTCGTAATCCGTAGAGACTGTCTCTGGATTGCAATTAATCATGATCGTTTCATACCCGGCTTCGCGTAGCGTGAATGATGCGTGTACGCATGAATAATCGAATTCAATTCCTTGACCGATGCGATTAGGTCCGCTTCCCAAGATGATTACCGCTGGTTTGGTACGCGGGCGAACTTCGGTCTCTTCCTCGTAACTTGAATAGTGATAAGGAGTGAACGCTTCAAATTCTGCAGCACATGTATCAACAGTCTTATACACGGGTCTGATATTGAGATGATGACGAACCTTACGTACTTCCGCTTCAGATATCCCTCGTAAGGAGGCGATCTGAGCATCTGAGAAACCGTGACTCTTTGCATATCGCAATTTTTCGGTGTCGAGTTCGCCTACCGCTGCGGTATCTCTAGCTACTTGATTGATGATCTCCAATTGGCGAAGGAACCAACGATCAATCTTGGTTGCTGCATAGACCTCTTCCATGGTGGCCCCGGCCCACAGTGCTCTCTGTACCTGTTGCAAGCGATACTCAGTTGGAATTTTCATGGACTCGAGCAGAGCGAGTTTCTCGCTGTGAGAGATATCGGTCGGAAATGTAAAGATTGCTTCCTTTCGCTCAAGTGAGCGGAGCGACTTCATGAGCGCTTCGGGGAATGAGCGACCAATCGCCATCGCCTCGCCGACGCTCTTCATTGTTGTCGTCAATCGCGGATCAGCATCCTGGAATTTTTCGAAGGCAAAACGTGGAGCTTTGACCACGATGTAATCCAACGTTGGCTCGAACGAAGCAGGAGTTACCTGGGTAATGTCATTCTTAATCTCATCAAGGGTGTACCCAATCGCCAACTTCGTAGCAATCTTCGCAATCGGAAAACCCGTCGCTTTCGAGGCTAAGGCACTTGAGCGAGAGACGCGCGGATTCATCTCAATCACAATGATGCGCCCATTATCTGGATTGACGGCGAATTGAATATTGCAACCGCCGGTATCGACCCCAACTTCGCGGATGATCGAAATAGAAAGATCGCGGAGCTTCTGATATTCGACATCAGTAAGCGTCAACGCCGGGGCTACGGTAATTGAATCGCCTGTATGGACTCCCATGGGATCGATATTTTCGATACTGCAGACAATCACCACGTTATCCGCACGATCTCGCATCACTTCGAGCTCATACTCTTTCCAGCCAATAATTGATTCTTCAATCAGTACTTCTGAGGTGGGGCTATGACGAAGTCCGGCACCTGCAATCTGGCGCAGAGTCTCCTCATCAAATGCGATGCCCGAACCCAGACCGCCCATCGTGAAAGATGGGCGAATGACTACGGGATAGTTCAGTTGCGCAACAGCGCCCATGACTTCATCCATGGTGTGACAGATAATGCTTCGCGCAGATTCGCCCCCGATCTTTTCTACAATCGTCCGGAAGATCTCTCGATTCTCACCGCGCTCAATCGCCGCAACATCGGCACCGATTAATTTCACTCCGTACCGTTCAAGAGTTCCCGCTTGGAATAAGCCAATCGCGGCATTGAGCGCTGTCTGTCCGCCTAACGTTGCAAGCACTGCATCTGGTTTCTCGCGCGCAATGATTCGCTCAATAAACTCTGGAGTTATAGGTTCGATATATGTGGCATCTGCGAACTCTGGGTCGGTCATGATCGTCGCTGGATTGCTATTGACCAGAATTACTCGGATACCTTCAGCGCGAAGTACGCGGCAGGCTTGAGTTCCAGAATAATCGAATTCGCAAGCCTGACCGATCACTATCGGTCCTGAGCCGATCACAAGTACGCTCTTGATTGAATTATCTAGTGGCATTAGATCGCTCCAATCTTTCTTGGATACTTCTGCATTACCTCAATAAACCGATCGAAGAGATAAGCAGCATCATGCGGACCAGCCGCAGCTTCAGGGTGATACTGCACGCTAAAAGCTCCACGTTCTATTAACTCTAAACCTTCGACAACTCCGTCATTGAGAGATACGTGAGTTACCTGACCTGGACCAAATACGGTGCTAAAGGCGCTCTCAGTAGGTGCTTGCAGTGCAAATCCATGATTATGCGCTGTGATTTCAACTTTGCCGGTACGTTTATCAAGGACTGGTTGGTTGATACCACGATGACCAAATTGCAATTTATAGGTTTCAAAACCAAGAGCTCTTCCGAGAATCTGATGTCCGAAACAGATACCAAAGATAGGAATCTCAAGCAAAAGGATTTCTCTCACCAGATCGATCGTTGAGGTCATAGTTGCGGGATCACCGGGACCATTAGAAAGAAAGACTCCATCGGGGTTAATTGCCACAATCTCATCGAGAGTGGAGTTGTAAGGCATGACATGAACCTCGATACCGCGTTCGGACATCGCCCGAGGCGTTGCTCCTTTGATACCTAAATCCAGCGCAGCCACCGTAAAGCGCTTTGTACCTGTTGCAGGAACTACATATGTTTTCTCAGTTGAGACATCGTCGCTGAGGTAAGCACCTGTCATAAGAGCTTGCTTGCGTACTTCAATGACCATCTCTTCTCGCGAAAGTTCGAGATCCGAGAAGATTCCGACTCGCATCGAGCCGCGATCACGTAAATGGCGAGTGAGGGCACGTGTGTCGATTCCTTGGATTCCAACTATCTCCTGATCAATGAGTTCAGCCTCTAAATCTTTCTCACTTCGCCAGTTGCTCGTCAAAGTAGAGGGATTACGAACTACGAAACCAGCGACCCAATATTTCTTTGATTCATTATCAGTCGCATTAACGCCGGTATTACCGATATGTGGGGCGGTCATCACGACAACTTGTTTGTGATACGACGGATCCGTCAGAGTCTCTTGATACCCAGTCATCCCTGTTTGAAAGACCGCTTCCCCAAAGGTTTTGCCCGTCTTCGCCCACGAAGATCCTTCAAAGATTCTTCCATCATCAAGGACGAGGAATGCCTTACTCATGATTTGCTCGACTCGTACGAAAGTGATCCACGGAAGAAGGTTGCAGTGATAACCCCTGGAAGTTCCATGCCATGGAAGGGAGTATTACGACTACGAGAGGCAACTAAGTCTCTATCCACGCGGTAGGTCTTGGTCGGATTCATCACAGTCAGGTTCGCAGGCGATCCGACGACTAACTCACGACCGTGATTTGCGTAGCGAGCAATCTTTGCTGGCATATAGCTCATGCGCTCCGCCACTTGGGTCCAACTCAAACTCTTTGTCTCGACCATAGTTTTGTTCACGATGGATAGGGCAGTTTCCAGACCCAACATTCCAAAGGCAGCTTCCTGCCATTCGCACTCTTTACTTTCGGCGGGATGTGGCGCGTGGTCTGTTGCAACGATATCGATAGTTCCATCTGCGAGAGCTTCGCGAAGTGCCATCACATCTGACTCAGTACGTAGTGGTGGATTTACCTTATAGACCGGATCGTAGCTACGCGCTAACTCATCGGTCAGGAGTAGGTGATGTGGAGTTACTTCCGCAGTGACCTGAATTCCGCGCTGCTTCGCCCAGCGGATTATTTCGACTCCCCCAGCTGTTGTCAGATGACAGATATGGAGCCGCGCATTCACGTGATCGGCGAGTAGAACATCACGCGCAATGATTGCTTCTTCAGCAATCGCTGGCCAACCTTTAAGACCAAGTTGTGATGAAACATAACCTTCATTCATCTGAGAACCTTGGGTCAGACGTGGCTCTTGTGCGTGCTGTGCAATGACGCCATCAAATTTCTTTACATACTCAAGTGCGCGACGCATCACCAGTGGATCGAAGACACAATGTCCGTCATCACTAAATACTCGCACTCGAGCAGCCGAATCTGCCATCGCCCCAATCTCGGCGAGTTCTACTCCTTCAAGATTCTGAGTCACCGCTCCAATGGGATAGACGTCGAGCAATCCGGCTCTTTGGCCAAGTCGAAATACCTGCTCAACTACGCCCGCTGTATCTGCAACTGGAGATGTATTTGCCATCGCGCTGAGTGCTACATATCCACCACGTACTCCAGCTTGTGAACCAGAGAGAACAGTCTCTGCATCTTCTTTGCCTGGTTCGCGTAGGTGAGTATGTAGGTCGACTAAACCGGGAAGAAGAATCGAATCGGTGGCATCAATGACAGTGTGACCACTCGGTGCGATCTCAGTCGCAATCTCTTTGACTACACCATCGGCAATGACGAGATCTGACTTCGTGCCATTAGGAAGCGAGCCTCCCTTGATTACATATGAAGTCGTCATCCCTGAACTCCCAACTCTTGTACGCCCGCCAGAAGGAGATAGAGAATCGCCATCCGTACCGTTACTCCATTTGTCACCTGCTGCAAGATCACTGAACGAGCGCTATCGGCGCTATCGGCGGTAATTTCTAATCCCCGATTCATAGGGCCGGGGTGCATCACAATTGCGGTTGGCTTCATCTTTTTAAGTCGATCCCGATTGAGGCCAAAGTAGTGTGAATACTCTCGTGCATTCGGAAAGAAGAGTTCTGACATTCTCTCCATCTGAATGCGTAGCATCATCACTACATCCACATTTGCTATAACGTCGTCGAAATCATAAGAAACCGTAACTGGCCATTCTTCAACGCCCGTTGGAAGAAGTGTTGGAGGCGCAACTAGCGTGACATGTGCACCAAGTTTGGTTAAGAGGAGAACATTGGAGCGAGCTACACGTGAGTGCAGGATATCTCCAACAATTGCGACTCGAATTCCAGTGAGATCGTTGCCACCGTGAACTAAGTTCCTGCGAATCGTAAAGGCATCGAGCAGAGCTTGGCTCGGATGTTCATGGGTACCATCACCTGCGTTGATTACCGAACCAGTCATCCATTCATTATCGGCAAGCCGTTGCGCTGCTCCCGATGCGCTATGACGGATGATCACTGCATCTGCACCCATAGCTTGCAACGTCTGCGCGGTATCTTTCAGTGATTCGCCCTTACTTACACTCGAACCTTTAGCTGAGAAGTTGATGACATCTGCTGATAAACGCTTAGCGGCTGCTTCAAAAGAGATGCGAGTGCGGGTGGAATCTTCGGCGAAGAGATTCACAATTGTGCGACCACGAAGCGTTGGTAGCTTCTTCATCGGCCCATCAGAGACCCGCGATAGCTCTTCAGCTGTGTCGAGAATTTGAATCGCCTGAGGTGTGGTCAGGTCTGCGATTGATAAAAGGTGTCGCATTACGCCTCACCTTCTTCCAGCGTCACTGCATCCAAGCCGTCCAGTTCGGTAAATTGCACTTTGATAATTTGAGAAAGTGAGGTGGGTAGATTCTTTCCAACGTAATCAGCGCGGATAGGAAGTTGGCGATGTCCTCTATCTACCAAGACTGCTAATTGCACAGTTGCTGGGCGGCCAATCTCACCGAGCGCATCCAAGGCAGCTCTAATTGTTCTTCCCGAGAATAGAACATCATCGACCAGAATGACATCACGATTTTCAACGCCCAGACTTGGAATTGTGGTCGGCATCAGAGCACGTGGTGGTCGCAAGCGAAGATCGTCGCGATGGAGAGTGATATCCAAAGTTCCGCACTGAGCGGTTTTACCTTCGATTGATTCAATCTTGGCCGCGATCCGGGCTGCTAGATGGGCGCCGCGTGTTGGGATACCTAAGAGAGTGATGTTCTCCGAACCAGAGTTACGTTCGAGAATTTCATGGGAAATACGAGTGATGGCGCGATCCATATCTGGCGCCGGCAGGGCAAGGCTCATGTCAATCTCCTTCCCCGCCTCGCAGGACGGGTCGTTAAAGGATGTTGGCGGGAGTTTATCACCAAATATCGCTCTCTGTGGAAACCGGCAAGGGCGTGTGCTCTGTAACTCCTATCGTGCATCCATGACTCACACGAAGATGACTATGTCTGAATTCGGCGCAAAATTGCGAGCGATCCGTCGCGCCCGTGGCCTCTCGCTCTCAGATGTAGAAGCCTTAAGCCAGGGTCGCTTGAAGGCGGTCGTCCTCGGTTCCTACGAACGGGGATCTCGCTCGCTCAGCGTTAAGCGCGCAGTCGACATTGCACAGTTGTATGAAATACCACTCGCTCAGCTCTTTGCTGAGAAGAAAACCGCTGATCACTCCACATACACCCGCACCATCTTTGACTTGCGCTCGATAAACTCAAAGGCGCAAGGTGAAAATCCTTGGAGCGAAAGATTTCTCATTGTCGCCCGTTTCACCCGAGCCATCGTTGAAGCAAGACACGATTGGAATGGTGAAGTTCTATCTATGCGAAGCGACGATTGTAAAACCCTAGCGCTGGTACTCAATATCGAATATAGCGAGTTGATCTCGTGGCTCGACCGCGAAAAAGTTCTGCTGGCCTATCGAAAATAATCGAGAGAACTAAATAGCAATACTCTCTTTAATCGATGAGATTCGCCCTAAAACCCCATGAATATATCCCGCAGATTCATCGGTTGAGAGCTCCTTGGCCAAGGTGAGCGCCTCATCGATAGCGATACCGTCATCAAGATCTGCACTCCATACAATTTCGAAGATTCCAAGTCTCAAAATATTTCGATCGACTGCCGGCAATCGATCCATATCCCAACCTTGGGCATAGGTCGCTATTAGCTCATCGATCTTTCGCTTATTTTCAGTCACGCCGATAACCAGAGATTTTGTAAATTCTCTAATCGGCCGAGCATCGGGGCCATCTTCGACCACATCACGCAAGGCAAGTAAGTCAGTTGCAGATAAGGAGCGAATATCTGCCTCGTACAGAAGATCAAGCGTCTGTTTACGAGCCTTACTGCGAGCTGACACTAGTTGGCGCGACCCTGATAAGAACCATCGCGTGTATCAACCAAAACAACTTCATCCTGCTTGATGAAGAGTGGTACTTGAATCTGGATACCAGTCTCTACAGTTGCCGGCTTAGTGCCTCCCGATGAACGGTCGCCCTGTAAGCCAGGTTCGGTATAGGTAATCTTGAGAGGAACTGAAGCAGGAAGTTCGATGTAGAGCGGATTTCCCTCGTGAATCGCAACAATCGCCTCAGTATTTTCTAACATGTAATTTGCAGCGTCTCCGATAGTAGCCGCAGATATATTCATCTGGTCAAAGTTGACGTTATCCATGAAGACGAAATCTTCACCCTCTTTGTAGAGAAAGTTCATTTCGCGCTTTTCCAAAATGGCTACTTCAATCTTGATGCCAGCATTGAAGGTCTTATCGACGACTTTACCTGTCATTACCTGCTTGAGCTTGGTACGGACGAAAGCTGGACCCTTACCTGGTTTCACATGTTGAAATTCAACAACTGTCCATAACTGACCTTCGATGTCGAGGGTCATGCCATTCTTAAGATCATTTGTTGTTGCCACGATAACTCCAGTTCATGCCTTCGTTTCTCGAAGAACAGTAGACCGCAGAGTTTACCTTATGGAATCAGGAGACCAGCGCCCTCAAGGCAATTAGTGCCAGCACGTAGGAATTGGGTCCAAATCCACCGATGGTTCCATTGGCGACTCCAGAGATGACAGAAGTGTGACGAAATTCTTCGCGCGATAAAGGATTAGATAGATGCACTTCAATTAGCGGCGCCTTCACCATCTCTGCTGCATCACGAATCGCATATGAGTAGTGCGTGAAGGCGGCGGGATTGATGATGACGGGCGTATTCGTATCTGCTGCTTCATGGAGCCAGCCAATAATTTCTGCTTCATCATTACTTTGTCGAACATCTGCTACAAAGCCATGGGTCTTGGCTGCAGACTCGATGTGCGCGACAAGGTTGGGATAGGTCATATCGCCATAGATTGAAGAATCGCGGATATCGAGACGACCCAAATTGGGGCCATTGAGAACCAATACCTTCATTGGGATACCTTCTCATATGCAGCGAGCAGCGCGCTCTCCGCTGGGTTTTCTAAACGTTGTGTCTTACCTACTTCTGAAACTGCTACGAAACGAAGTGTGTTACCCCGGGATTTCTTATCTACCTTCATGGCGGCCAATAATTCTGGCCACTCTGCACCAGAAAAAGTGACTGGCAATCCGAGTGCCGTAAGTAATTCGATATGTTGAACCGTTAACTCAGCGCTCATCACGCCAGATGCCTGAGCGAGATAAGCGATATAGGCCATTCCAATCGAAACACACTCGCCGTGGCGGAGTGAATACTTCGATGCCAACTCGACGGCATGCCCAAAGGTGTGTCCATAATTAAGAATCTCGCGTGCGAAACTCTCTTTAAAGTCACCAGAGACCACATCTGCCTTGACCTGTACAGAACGTTCGATAAGTTCGATAGTGAGCTCGCGCGAAGCACGAACGTCAGTTAGCGACTTTCTATGGAGAGCTTCGAGAATCTTGGCATCGCTGATAAAGCCGCATTTAACTACTTCGGCTAACCCAGCGCGAAAATCACGATCCGGTAAAGTTGTAAGCCACTGGGGATCAATAATGACACTGGCAGGTGAGAAAAACGCGCCGATTAAATTCTTACCGTAATCACTATTGATTCCGGTCTTGCCTCCAATAGCTGCATCAACCATTCCGGCGATTGTTGTCGGCACGGCTACCCAATCGATTCCTCGCAACCAGGTTGCCGCAACGAAGCCAGCGAAGTCCGTAACTGCGCCTCCCCCGATTGCAATGATGAGATCATCTCGAGTAAATCCGGCAGCCCCGAGCCAATCCCAACTCTTCTGCAGAATCTGAGCGCTCTTACCCGCCTCACCGTCGGGGATCGGAAAGTAGAAGATTTCCGAGTCAACATCCCCTAGCTGAGGAATAGCTGCTTTCATCGACTCACTAAAGAAGATAGCTACTCTGCTTCTGGAAGCACACAGCGCGCTTATCGCTGGAAGATAAGGAGTGTCGATAAGAACGTCATACTCTCGATCAGCGCTGATGTGAATCGTTCTCATTTAATCACCGCGCCAATTTCCTTGACGATATCGTCTTCTGATTTACCATTCACATCAATTACCTTATCGGCGATCGCCTCGTAAATCGGGCGACGCTCTTGCATGAGAGTCTCCCATTGACCGCGCGGATTGCTCAGTAATAAAGGTCTATCCCGATTGAAACCTATACGGGGTGCGACCGAGGCCAGAGATATATCAAAGTAGATAACCGGAGATGCAATCGCGCGAAGAGCGGATTGCGCATCGATTGAAATCGGAGCTCCACCCCCAAGGGCCAGAACTGTGTCATCGCTCAATAACTCTTGCCGTAGGACTGCCTTTTCAAGCAGGCGAAAAGCATCTTCTCCTTCTTCTAGAAATATTTCGGAGACGCTCTTACCTGTCTGCGCAACAATTACCTCATCTGTGTCTCGAAAGGGCACATTGAGTTTATTCGCCATTAACTTTCCGATTGTGGTCTTGCCGGAACCCATCGGTCCTATCAAGATCAGACGCGGTGGCATGGCAAACTACTTAAAACGTAGATTCTGCATATAGGACTCGAAGTTACGGCGAGTCTCCTGCACAGAATCTCCACCGAATTTCTCAAGTACTGCTTCAGCAAGTACGAGCGCCGCCATTGCTTCTGCGACAACTCCAGCTGCAGGTACGGCACAGACATCAGAACGCTGATTAATCGCCTTGGCAGCTTCACCTGTCTTGACATCAATTGTGTCGAGGGCTTTTGGAACTGTGGAGATAGGTTTCATCGCAATCGAGACGCGCAGAATCTCACCGTTGGACATACCTCCTTCTGTTCCACCAGCTCTATCAGTTCGTCGTTGTATTGCTCCATTGGAAGCGCGCTCAATCTCATCATGAGCTACCGAACCTCTACGTGTTGCAGTTCGGAAACCATCACCGATTTCCACGCCCTTAATCGCCTGAATTCCCATCATCGCACCTGCAAGTCGAGCATCTAATCTGCGGTCAGAGTGAACATGTGAACCAAGACCAGGAGGAAGGTTATACGCCAGAACTTCGCAGACTCCGCCCAGGGTATCTCCATCTGCATGAGCTGCTTCAATCTCTGCAATCATCGCCACACTTGTAGCTGGAACTGCGCAACGCACAGGATCTTCATCGATCCGCGCCATATCTGTGGAACTTGGTAATTGGTAATCATCAGGAATTCGAACTGAACCAATGGAAACTACGTGGCTCAAGATAGTAATTCCAACACTCTGCTCAAGAAATTTTCGCGCTATAGCGCCAAGAGCTACGCGTGCTGCTGTTTCGCGCGCACTTGCGCGTTCCAGAATCGCACGTGCATCATCAAAGTCATACTTCTGCATACCCACTAGATCAGCGTGTCCGGGACGGGGACGAGATAACGGTGCATTCCGCGCCAAATTCTCAATCTCAGAATTGGGAACGGGATCGGCCGACATCACTTTCTCCCATTTTGGCCACTCACTATTGCCAACTTGGATTGAGATCGGACCACCTTGGGTGATACCTAAACGCACTCCTCCAAGAATTGTGACTTTATCTGCCTCGAAATTTTGACGAGCACCTCGTCCCACACCAAGGCGACGGCGCGCTAAATGAAAGTCGATATCAGAGGTCGTAACTTCCACATGAGCGGGGATACCTTCAACGATTGCCGATAGAGCTTGGCCATGTGATTCACCTGCAGTAATCCAACGCATAAGCATATTCTTGCAGAGAATCGCTCAGAGATGAGCACCATTAATTGGTATAGCGCTATGAAATGCAGAGAACTGCACCACAGAGTGCCGGTGCCAGGGCAATTGCACCTTTGATTGTGCGGAAAGTCAGTAGATGGAGGGCGATGAGCAGGAGTCCAAGGATCGAGGTGTAGAGCCAGTAACTACAGATCTGGTCAGGAGGCGTCAAGAACAGAGCAATCACCGATACCAATTTCACATCACCGGCACCTAACCCACAGAATCGATAGGCCACAATGGAAAGAGCAGAGACTGCAAAGAAATAGCTAAAGTTGAGATGAAATTCACGGGTAAGGACTACGATGAAAATCAATCCGATAAGCGACTTATTGGAGATACGATGAAATCTCAAGTCATTGATTGCGATAAGTAAGAGGATTAGGTCAACTGCCACATTGATACGGTACGAGATTGCGGATTGTTCGGAGGAAGGCTGTGGATTACTTAGCGGCCTTCGCTAGAACCGCGCGCAGATGCTGTGCCAATGCAGATCGATCCACTTTCCTATCCAGAACAATTTCTAGTTGATCTATTCCTTGATAGAGCAAGAGCTCAAGACCATTGATTACCTTGCCTCCACAATCGTTCCAACGTTTAGCAAGTTCGGTTGGCCACGGCTTATAGATGACGTCGAAGAGAAGTGATGTAGTTCCTGGATAGACCGAGTCTGCAAGGAGGTCCGCCGCCCCTGCGGGGGTTGTGTTCACTACGAGGTCGTACTCAGAGAAGTCGATATCGAGCGTCCACCGTCGATATGTGAATTGTGAAGAGTGAATTGCACGTTCGAGCGCCTCTTGGCGAATACTCGAACGACCAAGCACATGAATTTCCTTTGCGACCGAATCCAATGAACCAGTGACAGCACGAGCTGTTCCACCCGCTCCTAAAATGAGAACGCGATTGAAGGTCTTCAATCCAGCATGGGAAAGCGCTGAGATAAGACCGCTTCCATCGGTGCTCGTTAATTGCCAACTTCCATTGTGGCGATAGACGGTATTTCCAGATTGAATTTCATTGGTCTTATCATCCGTTGCAAAACCCAGGGCCATCACCTCTTCTTTAAGCGGCATCGTTAGTGAGAAGTAATCAAAATCTGCGCCTCGCGTTGTGATGAAATTTTCCAGCGTTCCTGATGGGACATCAATGGCTTCGTATCTACCTTCGATACCAAGAAAATCGTAGGCGGATTTATGAAGGATGGGTGATAAGGAGTGGCGGATTGGAGATCCGAGCACAGCGCCTCTCATCACGGCTTCCTCCTAAATTTTCCAGCCTGCAAATTCTTCTCGTATTCTACTTTCCAGGTATTGAACTCATCGAGCTTATTGGTAAAACGGGTATCAAACGGTGCAACGGTGATGAAATAGAGCCAATCCCCTGCCTCAGGATGAGTTGCAGCGTACATAGCGTCAGCTCCGGGATTATTTATTGGTCCTGGTGGAAGGCCATAATGTTTATATGTGTTGTAAGGAGAATTAACCAAGGTTGATTCGGTACTGAGAAAGACGCTGCCACGTGTCTTCTTCACATAGTGCACAGTTGAGTCAAATTGCAGCGGCATACCTTTAGCTAAGCGATTACGAATGACTTGTGAGATCTTAGAAAAATCTTTGGTATTTCCTTCAGCTTGTACCAATGACGCAATAATCAATAATTGTTGCGGAGTTAACTTTCCTGACGCTTGAGAGAATCCGGCTTTCTCCATCTCGCTCAGCGATCTCACTATCATCGCCTGCAACGCCACAGTGGGCGAAGTACCTTTCTGAAAACTGTATTGAGCCGGGAAGAGCAATCCCTCCAACGAGGTGAACCCTTGCGGTTTGACTATTGTGCGAAGCGCATTGGCTACATCTGCCTGACGCATTCCTGCGGCATAGAACTGCGGAAGAATCTCAGAAAGCCATGCTCCCTCGGAAATATTTATCAGGCCAGATATACGCGCTGCATCAAGTAACTGCGTGAGCGCATCTTTTGCACATATACCTAGATCAATTCGATGTATTCCCGGTGCCACACTTTGTGAACGAGCGTCTCCGACCGCTACGCGAAAATAGGCTTCAGCTGATTTCACTACTCGGGCAGTAAAGAGTGATTGGGCTATAGAAGAACCGGACTCCCCTGATGTGATTTCGATACTTGCAGATTGGGTCATCGATGTGATGCAAGGAAAATCTGGCGCTGCGCTGGCCGGTGTTCGCACTAGGTGTAGAGAAAAAGATACGAGTCCGGCTAGGGCGAATACTGTCGCTACGCGAAAAAGTGCGGAGTTACTCCAAATTTTCACGTAAGAGCCCTTGTTCTAAAATTGCGACAGCGGCCATTGCATCAATCAAACTTTTCGAATCGCGCGACGATACTCCCGCCTCTTTCAGTTGCTTCTGCGCACTCACCGTGGAGAGTCGCTCATCCACCATCGAAATGGGAGTTGTTACTAGCTCCGCAAGTGATCGAGCGAATTCGCGGACCTTTTCTACGCTCTCGCCTTCGGTTCCAGACATGTTGATAGGAAGTCCGATAAAGATCTGGATGGGTTGGTGTTCCGTAATCAGCGCAACTACTTCTGTGAGAAAACCCTTATCTCGACTCTGCAATACGCAGAGCGGTGAGCAGAGAATTGCATCTGCATCGCACAGGGCCACACCAGTTCGCACATCACCGTAATCGAAGGCGATTCGACGACCTCTCATGTGAGCTACTTTCCTGATAGCGATTCAACGATTGCTTGGAGCGCAATCTGCGACTTGGAAGAATCTATTCCTCCACCTTGTGCGAAATCATCTTTACCGCCGCCACCGCCGCCGAGGATGGTTGATCCAATCTTGACTAAGGCTCCTGCTTTGAGCCCAGCAGCTTTTGCGGCTTCACTTACTGCAACTACAAGAACAGGTTTGCCATCATTGGAGCTAATTAGCGCAATCGCAGATTGGGTGGCTCGCGCCTTCAGGTCAAGTGCAATTTTGCGCAGATCATCGCCAGTGATTCCATCTGGAAGTACGGCTGTGACAATCGAGGTTCCATTAACTATCTGTGCTGAATCTGCCAAGGCGCCGATCTGGCCCATCGCCTGCGCAGATCGCACAGTAGCTAATTCCTTCTCAATATCTTTTATCTTGATCAATAAATCTGAGATTCTCTCCGGGAGTTCTTCTGTTCGCGCACCTTTAATAATTTCGGTCAACGAGTTGAGCAGAACATGTTCGCGGGCTAAGAACTTATAGGCATCAACTCCGACGAGCGCCTCAACGCGACGAACGCCTGCACCCACTGAAGATTCACTTAAAAGTTTTACGACACCGAGTTGACCGGATCTCTCAACGTGGGTTCCACCACATAACTCGCGGGCCCAATCTCCGACGCTGACGACTCGAACTTGATCGCCATATTTCTCGCCGAAGAGCGCCATTGCGCCGATCTTCTTGGCGGCATCCTGCGTCATTGTTTCCGCCGTGACTGCCAAGTTATCGAGCAATAAGGTGTTGACGCGAGATTCAACCTCGTTGAGGACTGAATCTGGTACTGCGCCAGTTGAAGGGAAATCGAAACGGAATCTACCTGGTGAGTTCTCCGAACCAGCTTGCGTCGCAGTCTCTCCCAGAATTTCGCGGAAGGCTTTATGCACCATATGTGTTGCGGTGTGCGCGCGGGAGATGGCATGGCGGCGTTCGAGATCGATAGCCGCCAACGCCTTTGCGCCCGTAGTTACCTCACCTGAGATTACGCGTCCACGGTGTACAGAGAGTCCGTTAACCGGAGTCTGCACATCTTCAATTTCGATGACCGCACCTGTAGCCAGAGTGATGCGTCCGCCATCTGCCAATTGGCCGCCACCTTCGGCATAGAAAGGGGTGCGATCAAGAACAATTTCGACATCTTGGCCAGAAATTGCAGATGCAACACTCATTCCATCTACAAGAATTCCATTGATGAGCGATTCAGTTTCATTGTGGGTGTATCCGACAAATGAAGAAGCGCCCTTGGCATCAGCAATTTTCTTATATTCAGAGAGATCGGTATGTCCACTCTTCTTCGCTTTGGCATCTGCCTTAGCGCGATCGCGTTGTTCATTCATGAGGCGTCTGAAGCCATCCTCATCAACTTCTAGACCTTCCTCGCGCGCCATTTCGAGAGTGAGGTCGAAAGGGAAACCGTAGGTGTCGTGCAATTTAAATACTTCGGCGCCAGGCAGCACGCTCTTCTTACTTGCTTTCAACTGCGTCGATGCCAAATCAAATATCTGAGTTCCGGATTTAAGCGTTTGCAGGAAGGACTCTTCCTCGGCGACTGTCACTGCCAAGATACGCTTCTGATCTGCAATCAGTTCTGGGTACTGCGGACCCATTGCACCGATCGCTGCAACTGTAAGTTCGGACATAATCGGGTCATTGACTCCCATGAGACGCATATTGCGAATAGTGCGGCGCATCATGCGGCGTAGAACATAGCCTCGGCCTTCATTGCCAGGAGTGACGCCATCACCAATCAACATCGCCGCAGTACGCGCGTGATCTGCTACGACGCGAAGTGAGACATCGGTGTTCTGCGACTTTCCATATGAGACGCCTGCAAGTGATGAAGCTCTTGTCAGAATCTGCATCGTGGTGTCAATTTCGTAAATATTTTCAACACCTTGTAATAGCGCTGCAGTTCGTTCCAGCCCTAAACCGGTATCGATGCTCTTTGCAGGTAGCTCGCCGAGAATGGGATAGCCATCCTTACCGCCACCTGCGCCGCGTTCATTCTGCATGAAGACGAGATTCCACACTTCCATATAACGATTCTCATCTGCAATCGGGCCACCTTCGACGCCGTATTCGGGGCCGCGGTCGTAATAAATCTCAGAGCATGGCCCACAAGGACCAGGTACACCCATCGACCAAAAGTTGTCGGCCATATCGCGACGTTGAATTCTTTCGCGTGGAATACCGATCTTCTTATGCCAAATATCGGCAGCTTCATCGTCATCAAGGTAGACAGTTACCCATAAACGATCTTCTGGAAAACCATATCCACCATCGTTGGTAGGGCGAGTCAGAAGCTCCCACGCTAGAGAGATTGCTCCCTCTTTAAAGTAATCACCAAAGGAGAAGTTTCCGCACATCTGGAAGAAAGAAGCATGTCGGGTCGTCTTGCCAACCTCATCAATATCCAATGTACGTACACATTTCTGAACTGAGGTTGCGCGCTTATATGGAGGGGTAACTTCTCCAAGAAAGAAGGGTTTGAAAGGAACCATTCCGGCATTGACTAAGAGGAGATTTGGATCGTCGGCGATAAGTGAGGCCGACGGGACAACGGTATGTGTTAAACCTTGTCGGTTTTCAGATTCAAAGAAGCGCAGCCAGCGCGAACGGATTTCGGCGGAGTCCACTAGTCAGATTTTTTCTTCGACTTGCGACCCTTGCCCAAAGTAGCAGCGCCCAATAGAGCGCCAGCTACGCGACCAGTAGGACTATCCATGAACCCAGTTGTAGCGCCGGTAACTTTTGTCGTTACTTCTTCTACATTCTTGGTGATCTTGGCGAAACTTTCGAGCGGACTATTAATAAGTTCGAGAGTGCGGGTTGATTCGGTAATGAGCGGCGTTGTGTCCTCAGTAAAGGCCTTGAGAGAGACTTTCGCTTCATCGATAAAACGGCCCACACGGAGAACGGTGTAGGCGACTGCAATAGCGATAACGAGGAGTGACACCGCCGCAATAATCGTTGCGATTCCGCCTGGACCCATAGTTATTAGCCTACCTGACTTACTCCTTTGGAGGAGTCCAATCGATGGCCGCTTCCTTTCGTTGCGCAGGAGTAATCGGTGTAGGTGCGCCCGTTAATGGGTCGCCACCACTTGCGGTCTTCGGGAATGCAATAACTTCGCGAATCGAATCTGAGCCAGTCAGCAATGCGCAGACTCGGTCGAGACCCAGTGCTATTCCGCCATGGGGTGGAGGTCCATAGTTAAACGCTTCCAATAAGAATCCAAATTTGCTCTGCGCTTCTTCGTCAGATAGTCCAATGACAGTGAAGACATCTTTCTGCATGACGCGATCGTGAATACGTATCGAGCCGCCACCTAACTCAGTTCCATTGAGAACGATGTCGTAGGCGTAGGCGAGAGCGGAAGCTGGATCTGATGTAAAGGTCTTAGCAAATTCTGGTTTAGGACCAGTGAATGGGTGATGAACTGCCGTCCAACCATTGTTTTCCGTTGGCTCAAACATTGGGGCATCTACAACCCAGACAAATTCCCACGCACCTTGATTAATAAGGTTGCAACGCTTTCCAATTTCTAAACGAGCGGCCCCCAATAATTGTTGAGAAGATGCGCGATCGCCTGCGGCAAAGAAGATTGCATCTCCCGGCTTTGCTCCTACGAGCGCTGCGATACCGGCCTGCTCTTGCTCAGAAATATTCTTTGAAACTGGGCCGCCTAACGTTCCATCAGTACCGACAAGAATGTAGGCGATTCCCTTTGCGCCACGCGCTTTTGCCCAATCTTGCCAAGCATCGAGTTCGCGACGAGGTGAGTCTGCTCCCCCAGGCATCACAACTGCACCTACATAAGGAGCTTGGAAGACGCGGAATGGTGTTTCCTTAAAGAAATCAGTTACTTCTGTGAGTTGATAGCCGAAACGTAAATCTGGTTTATCTGAACCGTACTTATCCATCGCATCTGCATAGGTCATATGCTTAATCGGGGTCGGAATGTCGTAACCCACGGCTTGCTTCCAGACCTTAACCAAAATCTTTTCGGCAACTGCCAAAATATCTGCTTGATCAACAAAAGACATCTCAATGTCGAGCTGCGTAAATTCTGGTTGACGATCAGCGCGGAAATCTTCATCGCGGAAACAACGCGCGATTTGGTAGTAGCGCTCCATGCCGGCGACCATAAGCAGTTGCTTGAAAAGCTGCGGTGATTGTGGAAGCGCGTACCAACTACCTGGCTGAAGTCGTACGGGCACTAAGAAATCTCGTGCGCCTTCAGGCGTCGAACGAGTCAGATAGGGAGTTTCAATCTCAAGAAAATCTAAATCTTCCATCACATTACGAATTGCAGTTGTGACTTTAGAACGGAGTCGCAGATTTGCAGCAGGACCTTCGCGACGCAGATCGAGATAGCGATAACGCAGACGGACTTCTTCAGAGATTTCAGATTCGCTTCCGGAATCAACCGGGAATGGGAGTGGGGCTGATTCACTCAGAACCACCACGTCGTCACCCATGATTTCAATTTCACCTGTAGGGATATTGGAGTTCTCATTTCCCGCAGGTCGAAGCGCAACTTCGCCAGTGATCTGTAGACACCATTCGGCGCGTAATTGCCCAGCCATTTTTTCATCACGGATGACCACCTGCACTGAACCAGTGGCATCACGTAGATCGATAAATGCAACTCCACCATGATCGCGGCGGCGCGCTACCCAACCTGCAAGGGTCACTGTCTGACCTGCATGGGAGGCGCGAAGCGAACCTGCGTCCTGGTTTCTTAACATCGTCGAAAGCCGCCTTTAATTGATGGTGATTTAGAGCGCGAGTGCTCGCCGTAGCTCATCCGGTAATTGCGTAATCTTAACGGAGGAAGTAACTCCATCTGACATTCTCTTGAGTTCGACCGAGCCATTGCTGAGTTCGGATTCACCGAGAACGATGAGGTAACGAGCTCCTGATTTATCAGCGGCTTTCATGGCACCTTTCAGCGCACGATCTCCAAAGGCGATTTCAGTACGAATTCCGGCAAGGCGCAGTTCCTGAGCAATGCTTAGTACCGCTGACTTTGATTCATCTCCTAGCGGAATGATAAATAAATCTGAAGTGAACTCCTGGTTGGGAACTGTCGATTCCGCTAGCGCCGCTAAAAGTGCACGATCGACTCCCAAACCGAAACCGATTCCAGAGAGTGCTTGTCCGCCAAGAGTCTCCATCAAACCGTCGTAACGTCCACCGCCACCGATGCCGCTTTGGGCGCCAAGATCAGGATGAATAAATTCAAAGGTAGTTCCGGTGTAGTAATCCAAACCGCGCACCATTCGGGGGTTGATAGTGAAGGCAATATTCATGGCGGTCAAATAACTTTGAACAGCTGCGAAATTCTCTGCTGATTGCGGAGAAAGGTAATCTAAAAGTATCGGCGCCTTTGACATCGCCTCTTGCAACTCAGGGCGTTTATCATCGAAGAGGCGCAAGGGATTGATCTCAGCGCGCGCAGCTGTAGCTTCATCGAGTTTCAGCCCCGCTATAAATTTCATGAGATCTACGCGATGTGCCGCCCGTGATTGCGCATCTCCGAGTGAGGTAATTTCCAGACGATAATTCTTCAGCCCTAAATTTTTAAATCCGCGATCTGCTATTGCAATGACCTCTGCATCAAGTGCAGGATCGTCAACGCCAATCGCTTCAATTCCAACTTGATAGAACTGGCGGTAGCGACCTGCTTGGGGGCGTTCGGCGCGGAAAAATTGTCCCGAATACCAAACCTTGACAGGTAATTGACCACGATCGAGATTTGCTTCAATCACAGCGCGCATGACACCGGCAGTACCCTCGGGGCGCAAGGTAATTGAACGACCACCACGATCTTCAAAGGTGTACATCTCCTTGGAGACAACATCTGTTGATTCACCGACTCCGCGCGAGAAGAGATTGGTATCTTCAAATACAGGAAGCTCCATCAATTGATAGCCAGCCGCCTTGGCAGGAGCAATCAACTGCTCGCGAACCCATTCGAAGGATTGGGATTCAGGAGGCAGATATTCGCGCACACCCTTAGGCGCTTGGATCTTCTCGTACTTCATACCGCTAATTCTTTCAGATACGGGTTATTTTTTCGCTCGAATTTCATTGTGGTCTCGGGGCCATGTCCCGTCAGAACTCGTAGATCGTCGTTAAGAGTAAGCACTTTCGACTTTAAGGTCTCGGTCATCTCTTTCGCGCTCCCTGTAGGAAGATCGGTACGACCAATCGAGCCTGCAAAGAGGACATCGCCACTGATGAGCAATTCATCGTTGATGGTAAACATCAGTGATCCGCGAGTATGTCCTGGGGCATGGATAGCCACGATTTTCATCCCAACGAGTTCGAGAATGGCGCTATTCTTCAACTCTTTAACTTCTAATGGCTCTGTAAAATTCATTCCTGCTAATTGCGCCATAAATTGTTCGCCATGAATTCCACTTGGATCAGCAATGAATCTGCGATCTTCAGAATGAATGTACGCGGGGATGTTGTAACCATCAGCTAGAGGCTTGATGGAAAAAGTATGATCTAAATGTCCATGAGTTAAGAGCGCCGAGACTGGTTTCAATCTATGTTCCTCAATAATCATTTCGATCTCTCGCGAAATGTCAGGCATTCCGGGGTCAACGATGATGCACTCTGCTCCCTCGCCCGGGGCTATCACCCAGCAATTGGTCGCAAACATGGGGGCTGGGAATGAACGAACAAGCACTATGGGACCCTTTTTCTTGCGAGGATTTACTACTACAGGAAGCACAGGGTACCTTTGACCTCTTATACATAGGCACATATCAACGAAGGCCGCGTCTACATAGATAACGGCTAACGCGCTGAAGGGGACATCATGACCGATATCAATCCATCTACATTGGCTAATACTCACTCCAATCCGAGCGCAGCATCTGCACTTATCGGAGACCCTTCACAATTTGGTCGCGTCGCAGACGATGGCACTGTCTATGTTCGAACCCCCAGTGGCGAGAAAGCTGTTGGTTCTTATCCAGGCAAGACTGCTGAAGAAGCACTCGCATATTTCGTTCGTAAATTTGAAGCGCTTGCCTCTGAAGTAGCACTCACTGCAGCACGCATCACAAGTGGCGCCATGGTTCCGCAAGATGCTTATGAAGCGGTCAAGAAATTACGCCATCAAGTAAGTGAACTCAACGGTGTCGGAGATTTAGCTGCGCTCGCCCAATCTGTCGAACAGATTGAGCCTCTCATCGAAGGCCATCGCGAAGCCTACGAAGCAAAGAAGGCGCTAGAAGCTGCACAGAAAGCCGCTCGCCGCGAACAGATTTTGATTGAGAAGGAGAAGATTGTCGCCGAGGCTGAATCACTCGCGCTCTCAGAGAATTGGAAGGTAACTGGCGATCGCCTCAAAGCCCTCCTCGACGAGTGGAAGGCAGCACCTCGCCTCGATAAGAAATCTGATGCAGATTTCTGGAAGCGCTTTTCCGCATCTCGTAACAAGTTTGATAAACGCCGCCGCACGCACTTCGCTCAATTGGAAGCAACTGCTGGAAAAGTTTCAGAAGCTAAGACCGCCATTATTGAACAAGCCGAGAAGTTGGCTACTTCAACTGATTGGGTTGCTACTGCTCGCCAATACAAGTCACTGATGGATCAATGGAAGGCAGCAGGACGCGGCAAGAAGAATGACGATGCCAAAATGTGGGCGCGCTTTAAAGCCGCCCAAGATCAATTCTTTACCGCGAAGAACGCTGACCTCGAAAAGCGCGAAGTTTCCATGGCAGCAAATCTCATCAAGCGAGAAGAACTCATTGTTCAAATCGAAGCGCTTGTTCCATTTACCGACGTCAAGCAGGCAAAGAACGCCTTCCGTGATTTGATGAACTCTTGGACGAAGATCGGAATCACTAATCGCGATAAGCGCGCTGCCTTCGATGCCCGTATTGCCACAGTTGAAAGCGCGATCAAGGAAGCTGAAGCTGAGATTTGGCGCAAGACCGATCCAAGCGCAAAGGCTCGGGCAGCTGAAGTTGTAAAGCAACTCACTGATTCAATTGAGAATTATCAGAAGGTTGCTGCCAAATCGCAGGCGGCAGGCAATGAGAAGAAGGCGAAAGAAGCTCTCGACTCTGCTGAGGCTCGTAAGGTCTGGCTGGCCGAAGCGCAAAAGCATCTCGCTGAATTTAACTAAACTTTCTATTTAGGTTCGGTAGACGTCATAGACGCCTTCAATTCCTCGCACTGCCGCTAAGACTGAATCAAGGTGTTTGGCATCTGCCATCTCAAAGGTGAATTTAGAGATGGCAACTCGATCTTTAGAAGTACTAACAGCGGCGCTTAGAATATTGACATGTTGCTCGGAGAGCGTGCGAGTGACATCTGCCAATAAACGCGCTCGATCCAACGCTTCTACTTGAATATTAACCAGGAAGAGACTTGCAGCGCCTGCCAACCAGGTAACGCGAACTACTCGTTCGCTCTGGGTTTCTCGTAGATCAGTGGCATTGATGCAATCATCGCGATGAACCGAAATCCCTGATCCCTTGGTAATAAATCCCATTATGGAATCTCCAGGTACGGGCGTGCAGCAACGAGCGAGTTTGACCAAGACATCATCAACACCTTCAACCTCAATTGCACTTGAAGTTCGCCGAGTTCCCTGTGTTCCGGTTGGGATATGTTCAATGGTTTGTTCGGGATGAGAATCTTCTCCGCCCAAACTCGCTACAAGTTTCTCAATAATGGATGCAGCCGAGACATGACCATCTCCTACTGCGCTATAGAGCGCTTCGATGTCGGCATATCTCATCTCGTGCGCGAGCTCGAGAAGTGAGTGGCCTGCAAATATCTTCTGCAGTGGTAGCCCGGCTTTACGCATTTGTCGCGCTATTGATTCACGACCGGCATCAATCGCTTCTTCGCGGCGCTCTTTGCTAAACCAAGCCTTAATCTTTGAGCGCGCACGCGGACTCTTAACAAAGTTGAGCCAATCTCGACTTGGTCCAGCGTTCTCACCTTTATTGGTGACAATCTCCACGACATCACCGTTATTGAGCTTCGATTCAAGTGGAACCAATCGGCCATTTACCTTTGCTCCAGCACACCGAAGTCCGACATCGGTATGAACAGAGAAGGCGAAGTCGACCGGAGTAGAACCACCAGGGAGCGCAACGACTGAACCCTTGGGAGTAAATACGAAAACTTCCGGACTGCCTAAATCAAAGCGCAGCGCTTCTAGGAATTCAGATGGGTCCTCGGTCTCTTTCTGCCACTCGTGCAACTGGCGAAGCCATAACATTTCTGGTGAGCTGCTATCCGGCTCTCCCCCTTGCTTATATTTCCAGTGCGCAGCAATACCAAATTCAGCGCGGGAGTGCATCTCAAATGTACGGATTTGTATCTCAATCGCTTTGCCATTGGGACCAATAACGGTTGTATGCAGAGATTGATAGAGGTTGAACTTCGGCATCGCGATGTAATCTTTAAAGCGTCCAGGCACTGGGCTCCAGCGGGCGTGGATAGAACCCAACACTGCATAGCAATCTCGGACATCATTGACTAAGACACGAATTCCTACCAAGTCGTAGATATCGTTGAAATCACGACCGCGAACCACCATCTTTTGATAGACGCTGAAGAAATGTTTCTTCCGGCCAGTCACCGTTGCAACAATCAAATCGCGACTCAGGTCAGATTCTACGGCTGCAATGACTTCAGTGGTGAGCGCATCTCGAGATGGTGATCGTTCAGCAACAAGTCGCGAGATCTCATCAAACTTCTTTGGTTCGAGCACTTCGAAGGAGAGGTCTTCCAGCTCCCACTTAATCGCATTCATTCCAAGTCGATGCGCTAAAGGTGCATAGATGTCGAGAGTTTCACGCGCCTTGCGCGCTGCGCTTTCAGACGAGACATAGCCCCAAGTACGAGCGTTATGCAATCGATCTGCGAGTTTGATCACGAGTACGCGAATATCGCGTGACATAGCGATAACCATCTTGCGGACAGTCTCCGCTTCTGCGGTAGGTCCATATGCCAATTTATCTAACTTCGTTACGCCATCAACTAAATTAGCAATCTCATCGCCGAAATCTTGACGCAATTGATCCAATGAATACGGCGTATCTTCAACCGTGTCATGTAAAAGGGATGCAACCAAGGTGACATCGTTGAGACCAAGTTCAGCAAGGATCTGGGTCACCGCGACTGGATGAGTGATGTACTCCTCGCCAGATTTACGCAGTTGCCCTTTATGTGCCTGCTCGGCAACACTAAAAGCGCGTTCAATCAGTGCAAAATCCGCAGTTGGATGATGCTCTCTCAGCGCACCAACAAGAGGCGCGATGAGAGGCAAGGTATCCATCTTAGAAAATTATTTGCGACCCTTGCGCTTTGGTTGTTTGCGAGGACCGTTACCTGTAGCTGGGCGCACTTCTTGTGCCTGCACTGCTACTCCTCCGCGGGTCGCAACACGCTTTGCCAGAGCCTGCATCGCTGGCTCCTTTTCGCGAAGTTGCGCCAAGAATGGTGGAGCAATAAATACAGAAGAGTAAGTACCAACCGCTAGGCCGATAAAGAGAGCAAGCGAGAGATCCTTCAGTGTTCCGGCACCGAGTAAACCTGCGCCTACGAAGAGAATCGATGCCACAGGTAGAAGAGCGATGAGTGAGGTATTTGCAGAGCGCACCAGAGTCTGATTCACAGCGAGGTTAGCCGCTTGTGAATAGGTCATCTTGCTGTTGGCTGCAACAGATTTGGTATTTTCACGAACCTTGTCGAAGACCACAACGGTGTCATAGAGCGAATAACCCAAGATTGTTAAGAAACCGATAACGGTCGCTGGAGTCACATCAAAGCCAACGAGCGCATAAATTCCGACAGTGATGAGCACGTCGTGAACAACGGCGACAATCGCTGCGATTGCCATCTTTGGTTCGAAGGCCATAGCGAGGAAGAGCATGACGGCAAGCAAGAATGCAAAGAGACCGTAGAGCGCTTTGCGCGTGATCTCCTTACCCCATGATGGACCAACGAGTTGTGTGTCAATTGACTCTGCAGTGACGCCAAAAGCTGTCGTGAGCGCTGACTCAATTGCTTGGGACTGCGCCGGTGTCACCGCGCCAGTTTGAACGCGAACCTTAGATGTTCCGATCTTCTGAACGATGACTTCGCCAGGAATACCGATACCCGCAACTGCAGCACGTGCATCTGCAACTGAGGCAGTTGCTTTATTGACGGTATATGAAGCACCGCCCTTGAACTCGATTCCTAAATGGAGACCTTGGATGACCAGAGCGGCAATTGCCGCAAGGATGAAGAGCGCAGAGACTGAATACCAACGCTTGCGATTTTCGACGATATTGAAGGAAGTTTCGCCTGAATAGAGGCGACCACCGAGACCTGAAATTTTAGCCATCTGCTTATGCCTCCAAAGGTGTAGAAGTTTTCTTGCGACCAATGCTCTTCTCGGAGAAGCCGGAGAGTGGATGGCCAGATGCAAAGAAGTTCATCTTCGCGATAACTGTCACGATTGGCTTGGTGAAGATAAAGACAATCAGTAAGTCAATCAGCGTGGTAAGACCAAGGGTGAATGCGAAACCACGGACGCCACCGACTGCAAAGAAGTAGAGCAGAACAGCGGCAAGAATCGAGACAGTATCTGCGACGATGATGGTGCGTCGCGCACGAGCCCATCCGCTTTCAACTGCCGAACGCAGTGATCGACCTTCGCGCGCTTCATCACGAATACGTTCGAAGAAGACGATAAATGAGTCAGCGGTGATACCGATTGAAACGATCGCTCCAGCGATTCCGGCTAAGGTCAAGGTAAATCCGATTGATTTACCTAGCACGAGGAAGAGTAGATAGAGAATTGTTCCGGCGATAGCCAGAGATCCCACAGTGACAAGACCGAGTGCTCGGTAGTAAAGAAGTGAGAAGAGAAGAACTAATCCCAGACCGAGTGCACCAGCAAGGATACCTGCGTGAAGTTGATCAGAGCCAAGGGTTGGAGATACTTGCTGAACTTCACCGCGATCAAAGGCAAGAGGCAAGGCGCCGTATTTCAATACATTGGCGAGGTCCTGCGCTTCAGTCTGAGTAAATGAACCAGTGATCTGCGCATTTCCAGAAGGAATTGCTTCACGGATAACTGGAGCTGAGACAACCAATCCATCAAGAACAATTGCAACTTGGTTGCGAGGGGATGCAAGAGTAGTTACGCGCGCTGTGATATTTCCGAACGCCTTTGTACCTTCACCATTAAATGTAAGGAGTACGTACCAGCCGCTGGCACCTTGCTGGTCAATTCCGGCGGTGGCTTTTGAAACTTGGCGCCCAAGAACTTCAGCTGGTCCCAAGATGTACTTAGATGCTCCAGATCGTGAACATGCAACGATCGTGTCAGTTGGTGCATCTGCCCCCGTGCCTTGACGGCTAGAGGGATTGGCGCAGTTAAGCGCTGCAAACTTTGCATTGATATCCGGAGTTACACCTGCTGCAGGAGAAGCGGCAGTTGTTGTGTCATTTGCAGTGAGCGCGGAGTTTTCGGCTAAAACCTGGCGGAAGCGGAGTTCAGCTGTCTGTCCAACGAGATCGACCACACGTCGACCCGAGTCACCAGGTACTGAAATAACGATCTGGCGATTTGTGCCACTACCTTGCGCAGTAACTTCCGACTCAGCAACACCGAGTGAGTTAACGCGTTGACGAATAATGGAGACAGCTTGATCAATTGCCTCTGATGTAATTTTATTTGAATCATTAGATGCGCGAGGTTGGAGCGTGACGCTCGTACCCCCACGGAGATCGAGGCCGAGCCGAACAGAGGTTGCTCCTTGGATGAGAGCCGTTGCCAAGAGGCCAATCACAAGGACGGCCAAGATAGCTAGGGCACGTACCGGACGGCCAGTGGTCTTCACTGGTTTATTAGGTGTGGACATAAGAGGAGAGTCTAGGCGTCGGGCGCGGGTGTGTCGAAAAGAGTCGCGATTCCTGCAGGTGGTGTTCGTCCCACATGCTCCCAGCCCATCGCTGTCGCAATTCGACCTCGTGGAGTACGCGCCATAAAGCCATTTCTGACTAAGAATGGCTCCGCAACAGATTCAACAGTCTCTGTCTCCTCACCGACTGCAATGGCTAGCGTTGAAAGTCCGACTGGTCCCCCATTGAATCTTTCGATCAATGCAAGAAGTACAGATCGGTCCAAACGATCGAGACCTTTCTCATCGACTTCGTAGATTTCCAGGGCAGCTTTTGCGTCGTTATGAGTGAGAGCGTTGGATCCATTTACTTGTGCATAATCACGTACGCGGCGAAGTAATCGGTTGGCGATTCGTGGCGTTCCACGAGACCTACTCGCTATTTCAACAATTGCAGCTTTATCTATGGTCAGACCAAGTAGCACTGCGCTACGGGAGATGACTTCTTCTAACTCTGAATCTTCATAGAAATCTAAGTGAGCGGTAAAGCCAAAGCGATCGCGTAAAGGTGAAGGAAGAAGTCCAGCACGTGTTGTCGCTCCCACTAATGTAAAACGCGGAAGTTGGAGCGGAATCGCAGTGGCTCCTGGCCCTTTTCCAACAACCACATCAACGCGAAAATCTTCCATCGCCAGATAGAGCAACTCTTCTGCAGGGCGAGGAAGTCGATGAATTTCGTCAAGGAAGAAGATTTCTCCTTCAACCAGTGAAGAGAGGATTGCGGCGAGATCTCCAGCATGGGTAATTGCCGGACCACTAGTGATACGTATCGGGGTATTCATCTCAGATGCCAAAATCATCGCCAACGTTGTTTTGCCGAGTCCGGGTGGCCCTGATAACAGAATGTGGTCTGCCGCTGAGTCGCGCTTTCGCGCCGCCGAAAGTAGAACATCTATCTGTTGGCGGACCCGATGTTGTCCGATGAAATCGTTGAGGGTCTTGGGACGCAGTGCATGTTCAGCAGCTACATCATCTGAACCACTCTGGGGATTTACCAATCTATCTTCACTCATCAACTACGCCGCCCACTTTGTAAAGTGCGCTTGAGAAGATCTGAGAGATCTGCCGCAGATGGATCGACACCTTCTTCTGCATACTCAGCAAGCACTGTATTGATTGCCGTATCCGAATCCTTAGCGGTAAAGCCCAGCGAGACAAGTGCCGTTGTGAGTTGCTCACGCCATACAGGTTGATGTGTACGACCTTGATCAGTTGTTCCGAAATCAGAGATCTTCCCTTTAAGTTCGAGAATTAAGCGCTGCGCACCTTTTCGTCCAATGCCCGGAACTTTCTCAATCGCTTTGATATCTTCTTGCGTAATGGCCAGAGCAAGTGACTGCGGCGAATGTGCTCCCATTATCGCAAGTGCGACTTTCGGACCGATTCCTGAAACAGTTTGTACGAGTTCAAAGGTCGTGCGACTCTCATCATCGAGGAAACCGAAGAGCGTGAGTGAATCTTCTCGGACTACGAGCGATGTGAAGAGCTGGACCGGAGCTCCCAGATTGAGTTGGGTGCTGGTGTGGTGAGTGATGGAAACACTTAACCCAACGCCTCCGACTTCGATAACTGCTCTGTCGAGATTTATTGATCGGACTATTCCGTTAATTAGTGAAATCATTTTTTCACCAACTTCGCGAGCCGTGACTTTTCCGCTTTCAGCGCATCTGCAATCTTCGTATTGCCTCCCCCGCGCCAGATATGACAGATGGCAAGTGCAAGCGCATCGGTACTATCTACTGGCTTAGGAATCACCTCTAAATTTAATAACTTCTTCACCATCTCGGCTACTTGCACTTTATTTGCGCGTCCGGATCCAGTTACGGCAGCCTTCACCTCTGAAGGAGTGTGCATCATTACTGGGATGCCGCGCCGCGCAGCTACCAGAAGTGCGATACCGGCAGCTTGTCCAGTGCCCATGACAGTGCGCACATTGTGTTGGGAGAAGACTCGCTCCACTGCCATCACATCTGGTGAATGCGTAGAGACCCACTCTTCTATCTCTGACTCAAGTTGTAGGAGTCGTTGCTCTAGGGGCAGATCAGCAGCCGTCAGGATTACGCCCACTGCAACAAGTGACAAGGGCTTACCAATTGAACCCTCGACAATTCCGATACCGCATCGAGTCAGCCCAGGATCGACTCCTAGTACGCGGCGCTGAGGGTGGCTCATAACTTCTAAGCCTAGGACTTCAGTGTGGGAAGTTTAGGAAAGGCTCGCCATAACTTCATCAGAGACATCGAAGTTCGAGTACACATTCTGCACATCATCGAGTTCTTCAATCGCATCGATGAGTTCGAAGACCTTCTGCGCACCTTCTGCATCGAGCGGAATCTGCATCGATGGCAAGAATGATGAGTCAGCCGATTCGTAATCGATTCCAGCGGCTTGAAGAGCGGTACGTGCCGCAACCAGATCGCTTGCTTCGCACACCACTTCGAAAGATTCGCCAAGATCATTAACCTCTTCGACACCGGCATCGAGCGCTGCTTCCAGGATTGAATCTTCCGTGGCGCCAATTGCCTTGTTGACAATGATTACGCCTTTGCGATTGAAGAGATAAGAAACAGAGCCAGGGTCTGCCATTGACCCACCGTTGCGAGTAACCGCAACTCTTACTTCAGATGCAGCGCGATTTCGATTGTCAGAGAGACACTCGATCATAATCGCAACGCCATTTGGACCGTAGCCCTCGTACATAATGGTTTGCCAATCAGAACCACCGGATTCAAGCCCTGCTCCACGCTTTACGGCGCGTTCAATGTTATCGGCTGGCATTGAGTTCTTCTTTGCCTTTGCAATGGCATCGAAGAGCGTTGGATTTCCATCTACATCGGGCCCGCCATTGCGAGAGGCAACTTCAATCGCCTTAATGAGCTTTGCAAAATTCTTCGCACGACGGCTATCGATGACAGCCTTCTTATGCTTAGTTGTTGCCCATTTGGAATGGCCTGACATTGGAGCTCCTCTATCGACGAACGAAAAATCTATGACGTACTTTATCGGCCTTTACAGATCTCATCAAAAAAGTAGTTATGTACCGCATGATCATCGGTCAACTCCGGGTGGAAACTGGTCGCGAGCAGATTTCCTTGGCGAACTGCCACCGGATGCCCCGCTGCGGTTGAGAGAACTTCTACATCCGGACCAACTTCTTCAACCCAAGGTGCACGGATAAAGACAGCACGGAGTTCAACGCCGTTAAAAGTGATATCTGATTCAAAGGAGTCGACTTGGCGGCCGAATGCATTTCTTCGTACCGTGATATCCATTCCGCCAAAGGTCTTCTGTCCTGCGATTCCATCTTTAATCTGATTTGCCAAGAGAATCATCCCGGCGCATGAGCCATATACAGGCAGGCCAGCTGCAATACGATCACGGATCGGTTGAAGTAAGCCAAACGATTCGGCCAATTTGATAATCGTTGTCGATTCGCCACCAGGAAAGATCAGCGCGTCTACAGCGGCAACATCTTCACTGGTACGGACAGCTATAGCTTCGTGACCCAGATCGGAAGCGGCGCGCAGGTGTTCACGGAAATCACCTTGTAACGCCAGTACTCCAACCTTCATATCTACCTCGCAAAAATATTACGAATTACCAACCGCGCTCAGCGAGGCGGTGAGGTACAGGAATATCGGCAACGTTAATGCCGACCATCGCATCGCCTAAGCCGCGTGATACATCTGCCAAGACCTTTGCATCGTTGAAGGAGGTGGTTGCCTTCACGCATGCCGCAGCGCGTTGTGCTGGATCGCCAGATTTAAAGATTCCAGAACCGATAAATACACCATCTGCACCCATCTGCATCATCAAGGCTGCATCGGCCGGTGTAGCGATACCGCCCGCAGTGAAGAGAACGACGGGGAGTTTTCCAGTTTCGGCAACCTCTTTGACGAGGGCGTACGGTGCTTGTAATTCCTTAGCTGCGACGTAGAGCTCATCTTCGCGCATCGAAGTCAGACGACGAATCTCGGCGCCGATGGTGCGCATATGCATCATGGCATTTGAAACATCGCCAGTACCCGCTTCACCCTTCGAGCGAATCATTGCAGCACCTTCATTAATGCGACGGAGCGCTTCACCAAGATTTGTTGCGCCACAGACAAAAGGAATTTTGAATTTCCATTTATCAATATGGTTTGTGTAATCCGCAGGAGTTAAGACTTCGGACTCATCGATGTAATCAACGTCCAAGCTCTCGAGAATTTGAGCTTCTACAAAGTGTCCGATACGAACCTTCGCCATCACTGGAATGGAGACTGCAGCTTGAATCTTCTGAATCATGTCTGGATCCGACATACGAGCGACGCCACCTTGTGCGCGAATATCTGCCGGAACTCGTTCGAGCGCCATCACGGCACATGCGCCTGCATCTTCGGCAATCTTTGCTTGTTCAACGTTGACGACATCCATGATGACGCCACCCTTGAGCATTTCAGCCATGCCGCGCTTGACGCGCGCTGTGCCAGTTGCTTTAGACATTCGATAACTCCTTCAAAATGGTGAACAGATGTCGGAGTCTACTTTGCCTTTGCAGATGGCGCATCCGATGGAATCAGCTGAAAAATCGGAGCTTTATCGGTAAGTGCGACCCATATCTGACCTTTAGCAAAGGAAATCTCCTTGCCATCTAGCGATTTCCAGGAAGTTCCTGATGCAGCATCGGGTCTAGACCACGTTGCTGCAAAATATCTTCCATCTCGGAGGATGTAACCCGTACCTGTCCCGATGGTTGCGGAGAAAGGCGTTACTCCCCCGACCTTATCTTTATAGATCGAATCGGTGATGGATACATTTTGAATAACGAGCGTCTTTGGTCCGAGTTGAATTCCGCTTGATGCAATATCTGGGGCATGGGCATGGTCGAGCAACCAGCGCGATTCCTTGGTGGACCAATGCGCGTCATA
>JBAXLF010000002.1:0-82222 GCA_037134955.1 Actinomycetota bacterium
GCAACGCGCTGACGTTGTCCACCTGATAGAGCCTTTGGCTTGCGCTCTAGGTATGGCTCGAGGTCGAGCAACTTTGCTGCTTCACGAACTCGCTTATCGCGTTCTGCTTTATCAACGCCGGCGATCTTGAGCGCAAAGCCCATATTTTCTGCAACAGTCATGTGTGGATAGAGCGCATATGACTGGAAGACCATCGCGATGTCGCGATCTTTTGGTGCAACGTTTGTAACGTCACGATCTCCGATAAGTACTCGTCCACCATCGATCTCTTCAAGTCCGGCCAACATACGAAGTGATGTTGACTTACCGCAACCTGATGGTCCAACAAGTACGAGGAACTCACCATCTGCGACGGTGAGATTGAGCTTATCTACTGCAGGAGCTGTTGTGCCTGGGTAGATACGTGAAGCATTTTCAAATACAACTGATGCCATTTTTTACATTTCCTTATCCGGGCAGGTACGTGCCCGACGGTCCGAGGATGAAGGTGCTGGTCGGTTGACCAGCGTGGGCAAGGCTATGTCACGCAGCCTGCTTTTGGAAGCGCCTTCGCTAGACTTCTCACATCATGGAAAGCCACCCGAGCACCTCTCTTCTCTCCGCGATTCTGATTGTTCTCGCCCTCGTACTTCTAGGTGGCTTATTTGTGGCAGCTGAGATTTCACTGATCTCTCTCCGCGAAAGTCAGATTAAGCAGTTAGCCGGTCGCGGGCGACGTGGCGCAAAGGTCGCTGAGGTTGCCTCCAATCCCAATCGACTCTTAGCTGCCCTCCAGGTGGGAGTAACAGTTACTGGATTTCTCTCCGCAGCTCTTGGCGCTGAAAAACTCGGCGTCTATGTCATACCGTGGCTGGAGCGACTTGGCTTGCAATCGAAGAGCGCAAATACAGCATCGCTGATTGGCGTTACCTTGATCATCGCCTACATCTCTCTCGTCTTTGGAGAACTTGTTCCAAAGCGACTTGCGCTCTATCGCACCGAAACGATCGCGCTCGCTTCGGCAGATATCGTCAAAGTATTAACAAATCTATTTAGACCGATTGTGTGGGTACTTTCTCACTCCACCAATCTGGTGGTTCGAATCTTTGGCCTTGATCCAAAGGAACAACGGGCACAAATCTCTGAAGAAGAGCTATTAGATCTTGTGGCAGGACATGCTGCATTGACTGATGAAGAGCGCGATATTGTGGAAGAAGTATTCAATGCATCTGAGCGACAAGTGCATGAAGTCATGGTGCCTCGCACCGAAGTTGATTTTATGGATGCATCTCTTACCGTTGGCAAAGCGATTGCGCTCGCCATCGAAAAGGCTCATTCTCGTTATCCGGTTGTGCGTGGATCGTCGGATGAAGTCATCGGATTTATCCATGTGCGTGACCTGCTCGATACAACGCTCGCAACCAGTAATGCGAAAATTCAAGAACTAGCCCGCAACATCATGTACTTACCTGGAACCAAGGGAATCTTGCCGGCTCTCACAGAGATGAGAAGTCAACGTCAGCATTTGGCCATTGTGCTTGACGAATATGGCGGCACCGATGGAATCGTGACGCTGGAAGATTTGGTCGAGACTCTCATCGGCGATATACGCGATGAATATGACAGCGATGAGACCGAAGTTTCACAGGAATCACGCACAGGCGACTTCGAGGTAGATGCGCTGATTTCACTTGAGGATCTATTGGAAGAGACTGGAATCGAGCTTCCGGATGGCCCCTATGAAACTGCCGGCGGATTTGTGATGCACTATCTCGGTCGAATTCCCGTCGCCCAGGATGTAGTAGGAGTCAATGGTCTGCGAATTACCGTTCTTTCGATGGAAGGTAAGCGCGCAGGTCGATTATTGATCTCGCGTAACTACTAAGGCATGCGAGAATTACCGCTATGAAACGAGTTCTCTCCGGTATCCAACCAACGAGTGACTCTTTCCATCTCGGCAATTATCTTGGTGCGGTAAAGCAGTGGGTTGAACTGCAAGATGGCCATGATGCCTTTTATTGCATCGTCGATCTGCACGCCCTTACCGTCGAGACTGATCCCGCACTATTGCGCAAGCGCACCCTTGCCTCAGCTGCTCAACTATTAGCCCTCGGAATTTCTCCCGATAAATCAACTCTCTTTGTGCAGTCGCAAGTTCCGCAACATAATCAATTGGGCTGGATCATGGAGTGCCTTACCGGTTTTGGCGAAGCCAGCCGTATGACGCAATTTAAAGACAAATCCTCTAAGGCCGGATCTGATTCTGCGCGCGTGGGTTTATTTACATATCCAATGTTGCAAGCAGCCGATATCTTGCTCTATCAAGCACATTATGTGCCTGTCGGTGAAGATCAACGCCAACACATTGAACTTACTCGCGATTTAGCTGGTCGTTTTAATACCCGCTATGGACAGACCTTCCAACTACCTGAGGCGTACATTCTCAAGACCGCGGCGAAGATCAATGACATTCAAGAGCCAACTGCAAAGATGAGTAAGTCATCTGGAGCAGTTGCCGGAGTCATTGAAATTATGGATTCGCCTGAAGCCAATCTCAAGAAAATTAAGAGCGCTATCACCGATGCTGGTCGCGAAGTGAAGTATGACTTGGTCGAAAAGCCGGGCATCAGTAACTTGCTCACAATTCACTCAGCTCTATCGGGGCGCACAATTGCCGAACTAGAAAATGAATTTGCTGGCAAGGGATATGGAGACTTTAAATCTGCAGTCGCGGAAGTTGTCGTTGAATACCTGCGCCCAATCCGCGCCCGTGCTCTCGAACTTTTAGAGGATGAAAAACACCTGCTCGATATCTTGCATCAAGGATCTACCAAAGCACGAACTGTCGCGCAGCAGACTATCGATGCAACATATAAGAACTTGGGAGTAGTTCTCTAATGAAGTCGCGCATCGTTCTGGCGCTGATGTTGGTAGTTGGCATTGTGGCGCCTACTCCGGCGCATGCTGCGCAAACTCTCACCGTTGGAGTTGCTTACGACATTGGTGGACGAGGGGATAAATCATTTAATGATGCGGCTGCAGCTGGATTGGAAAAGGCGCAGAAACAATTTGGATTCTCGCTAGAAGCTGTTGTCACAGATGGCACAACTAAGGATCGCGAAAAGCGGATTCGCTCGTTGATCACCAAGAACTGCAACCCCATCATTGCAATCGGTGCTGGCTATGCCCCTACCCTGCAGGTGCTCGCCATTGAATTTCCCAATACCCACTTTGCCATCATCAACGATGCCAGTGTGACTGCACTCAATGTCACCTCACTCATCTTCGCTGATACTCAAGGCGCATATTTAGCGGGATTTGGCGCAGCACAGGTGAGTAAAACTGGAAAGGTAGCGATGATTGCCAATCCAAATCAGGCAGATATCTTTAAAGATGGTTTTTCAGCTGGGGTTATGGCAAGCAAGAAGAAGGTAATTCCAATCGTTAAGTATGTATCAGGCTCATATTCTGAAGCGACCACACAAGTTCTTGATGCGGGTGCAGATGTCGTCTTTATCGCAACGCAAGGTTCTGATTCAGCTGTCTTTCAAACCATTGTTGCTCGCAATGCTAAGAAGAAGGGTCCGGTTATTGGGCTCATCAATATCGAACCGGATCAATACATCACCGTGACAAATGCGACAAAGAAGTACCTCATCGCATCAGTTGTAAAGCGCGTTGATAAAGCGATGTTTGACGTGATCGCACTCGCCCAGGCGGATAAGCAATATCTCGATATTCTCGATTCCGATGCTGGTATTTATGGACGTCGTTATGCCATCACTGGAGGCGGAATCGAATTCACCATTCGCTCCGGAGCGCTTCTTGGATTTAGCGATGCAATAAATGTGGCGGCGGCAACAGCAGAGAAGATCAGCGCCTAGCTTTAAAGTTGTACTTGAGAGTTTATCCGCGAGTTATCTTTCGTAATCAAAACTTTACATTTTTCTCGCTTAACGCGGCTCGCTTCTGGCTCATAAATCCTGAGTATGTAGGTAGCATTCCCTCAACTAATCCCGACCAATCGGCGGGGTGATCCCTCTGGAGGAGTACCTTGAAAAAATCATTTAAGTTGGTAACGCTGCTTGCGGCAGTTTCATTAATCGCAGGCGTGGCAGTTGCTCCAGCATCTAATGCTGCAAAGACAAAGGCATGTATCGCGCTAGACACGGGCGGAGTGGATGATCACTCATTCAACGCATCTGCATGGGCCGGAGCTCAGGCTTCAGCATCAGTTGCAGATGTTTCATACCTCCCAGCTGCATCATCTGCAGACTACGCGCCAAATATTAAGAAGTTCGTTGATCAGAAGTGCGATTTGATTATTGGTGTTGGCTTTGCAATCAGCTCATCAATTATTGCTTCAGCAAAGGCAAACCCAACAATCAAGTACGCAGTTGTCGATGATGCTGCACTTGATTGCAACGCTGATTACTCAGTCTGTAATCCAGTAGCAAACGTTAAGGGCCTAACCTTCTCAACAGATCAGTCAGCATTTATGGCTGGTTACCTCGCAGCTGGTTACTCAAAGACCGGAACAGTTGCAACATACGGTGGAGCTCCATACCCAACCGTGACAATCTTCATGGATGGCTTTGCAAATGGTGTTGCTTACTACAACAAGATCAAGCACAAGAAGGTCAAGGTTCTTGGTTGGGATCCAGCAAATCCAAAGGCTGGCGTATTCGTTGGTGACTTCGCAAACACAAACAAGGCACTTTCACTCTCACAGGGCTTTGAACAACAAGGTGCGGATGTAATCCTTCCTGTAGCTGGTGGACTAGGTGCAGCAACAGCTGGCCAGTCAATCAAGAGCGGAAAGTCAGTAACAATCTGGGTTGACTCAGATGGTTACTACGCAGCTCCACAGTTCAAGTCAGTACTTCTTACAAGCGTTGTTAAGGAAATTGGCGCCTCAGTTAAATCTGCAATTACAGATGTTTCTAAGGGTGCTTTCACCAATGCGGCTTATGTAGGTACATTGGCAAACAAGGGAGTCTCACTGGCTCCTACTCACGACCTAAGCTCTAAGGTTCCATCACGCCTTGCAGTAGAAGTTCGTCAAATTGGCTTGAAGATCTCAGGTGGATCTCTAAAGTCTAAGTAAGTAAAAGTAAGAAAGTACGGGGACCTCACATGAGGTCCCCGTACTTTTATTTCTATTAAAGGATTATGATTACCGAGTCAGCCATAATCTGCCTGAGCAGTAAGGCGCTTTGTTATTGAAGATGAGAGGTTAGTTAGTGTCACTCGAGCTCACCGGCATCACCAAGCGATTTGGTGAACTTGTCGCTAACGACTCCATTGATCTCAAAGTTGGCGATGGTGAAATCTTGGCTATCCTCGGCGAAAATGGCGCAGGCAAGTCAACCCTGATGAATATTGTCTATGGGTTACTCAGCCCTGATTCAGGTCAGATAAAAGTTGATGGAAAAGTCGTATCTATCAATGAACCCAACGATGCGCTAGCTTCCGGAATTGGCATGGTGCACCAGCACTTTATGTTGATTCCAGTATTTACAGTGCTCGAAAATATTGTTCTCGGACATGAAGAGACTTCGCGCTTTGGAAAATTGAACTTAGCCCAAGCGCGTGAAAAAGTATTATCACTTGCCGCTAATTTTGGTTTTGAAATTGACCCAGATGCGATGATTGAAGACCTCCCTGTAGGAGTTCAGCAACGTGTCGAAATCCTCAAGGCCCTTATGTACGATGCCAAGGTTCTGATTTTGGATGAACCAACGGCAGTGTTAACACCACAAGAGACAGATGAACTCATTGAGGTCATTAAGCGGCTTCGTGACCAAGGAACTTCCGTAATCTTCATCTCTCACAAACTCCGTGAAGTTAAGGCGCTAGCCGATCGCATCACTGTTATTCGGCGCGGTAAGGTCGTTGCAACAGCTGAACCATCTGCTTCTCAAGAAGAGTTAGCTTCACTCATGGTTGGGCGCCCCGTTAACTTGGTGCCGGATAAGACCCCACACCAGATTGGTGAAAAAGTTCTGGAAGTCTCTGGTCTGACTGTCACTGATCAAACCGGTCGAGCGTTGGTGAGCAATATTTCATTCGATGTCCGTGCTGGCGAAGTTCTCGCTGTTGCCGGAGTGCAGGGCAATGGCCAATCGGAGTTAGCGCAAGCACTTCTCAATCTCGAAGATCACGTTCACGGCTCCATCATGCTCGGGGATAAAGAGATTGTGGGGCTCTCGATTCGCCACACACTCGATGCTGGAATTGCATACGTCCCTGAATCCCGCGAACTCGATGGACTCATCTCCTCATTCTCTATCGCCGATAATTTGATTCTCGATACTCATCGAGAGAGTCCTTACTCTCGTGGAATCTTGATTTCAGAGAACGCCGTAGCGTCGGAAGCTGAAGTAAAGTTGAAAGAATTTGATATCCGCGCACTCTCGATCACAGACCCAGCATCCTCACTTTCCGGTGGAAATAAGCAGAAGGTAGTTCTGGCGCGCGAGCTCTCCCGACCACTCAAGCTCTTAGTTGCTTGCCAACCAACCCGCGGATTAGATGTGGGCTCGATTGAGTTTGTTCACGAACGGATACTCGCTGAGCGAGATGCAGGACGAGCTGTTCTCCTCTTCAGTACAGAGCTCGATGAAGTTCTGGCCTTAGCAGATCGCATCGCCGTGATGTATGCCGGCAAAATTCTTGAGATAGTCGATGCTCAGATATCTCGCGAGAAACTCGGTCTACTGATGGCAGGTATTACCCAATGAAAAAGTTTGTAGATCGAGTCTTAGGGACGGCACTTCTACCGGCGCTCTCATTCGTGATGGCCTTCTTTATCTCGGGATTTGTTATCGCGCTCTCGGATTCTAAAGTTCTTAAGCTGTTGCACTCACCAGGAAAATTCATCACGACAGCGCTCTCCACTGTTGGCAATGCATACCTAGCCCTCTTTCAAGGTTCAATCTATGATCCCAATCTTGCTCATGGAAAAGGATTCCTCCAAGGGCTCTACCCATTGTCCGAGACAATCGTTACTGCGACTCCATTGATTCTGACAGGCCTGGCAGTAGCACTGGCATTCCAATCAGGTCTATTTAATATCGGCGCACAAGGCCAATTTATATTTGGTGCAATCTCCGCTTCCTATGTCGGTTTCCACTTCACCATGAATCCAGTCCTCCATGTACTTTCTGCGCTCTTTGCAGGAGTTGCCGCTGCTGCACTGTGGGGAGGCTTTGTTGGCCTTTTGAAGGCGCGAACAGGTGCACACGAAGTCATTGTCACCATCATGATGAATTACATCGCGGGATTCTTCATTCTCTGGATTTTGAAAACTACTGCATTCCTTCGCCCGCGACGTATCGATCCGATTGCACCCGAAGTTAATCTCAGCGCCCGTCTGCCACATCTGGCTGGTGCAAACTTTAGATTGCACGCTGGAATTCTGATCTCGTTGCTCGCCGCCTACTTTGTCTGGTGGTTGTTAAATCGCACAACTATCGGTTTCCGCTTCCGTGCTGTCGGCGCCAATGCCGCTGCCGCCAAGACTGCAGGAATATCAGTTGGCGCTGTAACTATCTCAACTATGGCGCTCTGTGGTGCACTTGCTGGCCTTGGAGGCGCAGTCCACGTACTTGGAAGCGAGTACGCGCTCACCGCAGATATCGCCGGAAGTTTCGGTTTCGATGCCATCACTGTGGCGCTCTTAGGTCGCGCTAAACCACTTGGCACCGTCTTTGCTGCCCTGCTCTTTGGTGCGCTCCGTACTGGCGGTCGGACAATGCAGTCGAATACAACTACGCCGCTCGATATCGTTTTGGTAATTCAGGCGCTGATTGTTCTCTTTATCGCAGCTCCTACCTTGGTGCGATTTGTATTTAGAATTAAGAATCTCAAGACGCAGGATGCCATGACTTCAAAGGGTTGGAACGGCTAATGAAATCAACTCTGGCGAAGTTCTCTATGAAGACTCTGACTGCAACCCAACGACGTCAAGCACGTCTATTAATTGTGCTCTTTATTCTCTCGCTTATTGAACTGAAAGCATTTGGGTTTGGTAACCATGCTGATGCTAAGACCACATTTGGATTCACATTGGGTAAAGAGTGGGTCATTATTGAAAAGTGGATGATTGATTCCCGCACCGGTTGCTTTATTTTTTCAGCTCTTGCCATTGTGGGTTCACTCATGGGTCTAGCGCGAGTACGCGTCAAGAAGGGGCCCGGGCTCGGAACAGGAATCGCTAGCTTCGCACTGATGATGGGATTCCTCTGCTGGGCTGCTGCTGGCAAGTTCATTCCATTTACCGGAATGCTGCAAGGAAGTTTGCTCCTTGCAGTTCCTCTTGTCTTTGGTTCGATGTCCGGACTTCTCTGCGAGCGTTCAGGTGTTATCAATATCGCTATTGAAGGCCAGCTGCTTGCGGGAGCTTTTGCATCCGGAGTTGTAGCAAGCCTTACCCATAAAACCACCTGGGGCCTCTTAGTTGCCCCCATGGCAGGTGCTTTGATATCTATTCTCTTGGCGACATTTGCCATCAAATTCTCGGTAGACCAAGTGATTCTAGGTTTCGTACTCAACGTTCTCGTTATCGGTTTAACTAACTTCCTCTATAAGAAACTCCTGATTCCATACCAGAGCACATGGAACTCAGGTCCATCTTTTTCTCACATCGAGATTCCGCTGCTTGGAAAAATTCCGATTATCGGGCCAATATTTTTCAATCAAACAGTGATTGTCTATCTCATGTACATCATTGTCGCGGCAATTACCTTTTCGCTCTTTCGCACTAAGTGGGGGCTTCGCACAAGAGCGATCGGCGAGCACCCATCGGCAGCCGATAGCGTTGGAATCGATGTTAATAAACTTCGCTTCCGCAATGTAGTGATTGCCGGATTAGTTTCGGGCCTTGGTGGCGCTTATTTCACCGTTGGTTCAGTTGGAACTTTTGGAAAAGAGATGACAGCAGGTGCTGGTTTTATCGCACTTGCTGCCTTGATCTTCGGTAAGTGGACTCCGATGGGAGCTTTAAGTGCAGCGCTACTCTTTGGATTTGCCGATAATCTGCAGGGAACGCTCTCGATTATTGGCGTCTCAATTCCATCAGAATTTATGTTGATGGTGCCATACATCGCAACCATCATCGCTGTCTCAGGTCTGGTCGGAAGAGTTCGGGCTCCGAAAGCTGATGGAATTCACTACAGCCGTGGAGGATCGCATTAATGAAGATTGATTGGGAGCTTCTGCGCAATGAAGCGCTCACTGCGATGAAGCAGGCCTATGTGCCTTATTCAAAATTCCCTGTAGGTGTAGCAGCGCTAGTCGATGATGGCCGCATCATTTCTGGATGCAATGTTGAGAACGCTAGCTATGGGCTGACGTTGTGCGCTGAATGTGGATTGGTTTCATCGCTCATCGCAACTGGTGGCGGACGGTTAATCGCATTTGCCTGCGTAGATATTTCCGGAAACGCCCTCATGCCTTGTGGTCGATGCCGACAGTTGCTGCAAGAACATGGTGGATCACAATTGCAGCTGGCAACTGATGATGGAATTAAGACTCTAGGAGACCTTCTGCCATGGGCATTTGGCCCTGAAGAGATTACCGATCGCTTGTCATGATCGAACCATTTGCAGCCGTTGAGATCATTGCCGCAAAGCGAGACCGCAATGAATTAACAGATTCACAGATTGATTGGATTATCGACGCTTACACACGCGGCGTTGTTGCCGATGAGCAAATGTCAGCGCTATTAATGGCGATTCTCTTAAATGGTATGAACTCTCGCGAGATTTCCCGATGGACCAATGCGATGATCAATAGTGGCGAGCGGATGGATTGGTCGAAACTTGATCGCAAGACCGCTGATAAGCATTCAACTGGGGGCGTCGGTGACAAGATCACCCTGCCCCTTGCACCGCTTGTTGCTGCATGTGGCGGGGCAGTGCCGCAACTGTCAGGACGCGGACTTGGACACACAGGTGGAACTCTCGACAAACTTGAATCCATTCCTGGCTGGCGCGCATCTCTTACCAATGATGAGATGCTCAAAGTCTTACAAGATACGGGTGCAGTTATATGTGCTGCAGGTGCGGGATTGGCACCGGCTGATAAGAAGCTCTATGCCTTGCGCGATGTAACCGCAACCGTTGAAGCGATTCCGTTGATTGCATCTTCGATTATGAGCAAGAAGATTGCTGAAGGAACTTCTGCACTGGTTCTGGATGTAAAGACCGGCAGTGGTGCATTTATGTCAGACCCCAAGAAAGCGGCGGAACTGGCGCGAACCATGGTGCAACTTGGTCTTGATGCAGGAGTTAAAACTCGCGCGCTAGTAACTGCGATGGATGTTCCACTCGGACTTACTGCGGGAAATGCCCTCGAAGTCCGCGAATCTGTCGAAGTGCTTGCAGGTGGAGGACCATCGGACGTTGTTGAGTTAACGATTTTATTGGCGCGCGAGATGATTGATGCAGCAGGAATTGTTGGAAAAGATCCAGCTGATGCACTCAAAGATGGAAGCGCGATGGATCACTGGCGGCGCATGATTAGCGCGCAAGGGGGAGACCCAGATGCGGCACTCCCTGTTGCGCGCGAACGCCATGTCGTGAAGGCTGCCAATAGCGGCATCATCACAACTATGGATGCGATGAAAGTTGGCGTAAGTGCTTGGCGACTTGGCGCAGGTCGTTCTAAGCAGGGCGAGAAAGTCCAGGCAGGTGCAGGTATTGAGCTCCATGCCAAACCTGGCGAATACATCGCAGCAGGTTCACCTCTTATGACCCTTCATACCGATGAAGCTGCTCGATTTGAACGTGCGCTTGAGATTCTAGATGGTGCTGTCACAATAGTTGAAGGTGGAACGGTGAATCGTCTACCTCTAGTGTTAGAGAGAATTGAAGGATGAGCAACTTAACGAAGAAGCCAACTGCAGATCAGGTTAAGCGCCTTCCCAAAGCGTTGCTGCACGATCACCTCGATGGCGGACTTCGCCCACAAACAATTATTGATATCGCCAAGGAAATTGGCCATGAACTACCAACCTATGATGCGACCGAACTAGCAGAATGGTTTAGAAGTTCTTGCGACTCAGGTTCACTTGTTCTATACCTAGAAACCTTTGCTCATACAGTAGCTGTGATGCAGCGCAAGGAAGATATTGTGCGAGTAGCGCGCGAGTGCGCAGTAGATCTTGCTCGAGATGGCGTTGTCTATGCAGAAGTGCGCATGGCGCCAGAACTCGTTACTGAAAAAGGTTTAACTCTTTCTCAGGTGATTGAGGCAATCCTCGAAGGTTTCCGTGCGGGTGAAGCAGAAGCTAAGACTGAAGGAAATACCATTCGTGTTTTATCACTTCTCTGCGGCATGCGCCAGAATGAGCTTTCCCAAGAGGTTGCAGAACTTGCCGTTAAATATCGTGATCAAGGCGTAGTTGGATTCGATATTGCCGGACCTGAAGATGGTTTCCCACCGAGTGATCAGCTTGACACCTTTGAATATCTACGACGGGAGAATGCACACTTTACGATTCACGCCGGTGAAGCGTATGGATTGCCATCTATCTGGGAGGCGATTCAACTATGTGGCGCAGAACGTTTAGGACATGGAGTTCGTATTACTGACGATATCGACTTTAATCACACCCCACCACGTCTAGGTCGACTTGCCTCATACGTGCGCGATCGTCGCGTTCCACTAGAGATGTGCCCATCCTCAAATATTCAAACCGGCGTTGCTGATTCATTTGCTCATCACCCGCTTGCGCGCCTAGCCAAACTTCGCTTCCGCGTCACCATCAACACAGATAACCGCCTCATGTCGGCTACCTCAATGTCGCGCGAAATGACTGAGATGGTCAATCAATGTGACTGGAACTTTCAAGATCTGCAGCGCGTAACTATCAATGCGCTCAAGAGTGCATTCATTCCATTTGAAGAACGCCTGGCAATTATTGAAGAAGTGATCAAGCCAAGCTTTGCCAAAATTTCCGGAGAGTAACTGGCTTTACACCCCTACTGAGTGCCACACGGTTTTAGATTCCATAAAGGCCAGAATTCTTGTCGGTGTCTGTCCGTCGTCAAAGGCATGAATTCGCTTCAAGTTCTCAGCGCCTGCCTCTTTCAGCGCACCGCGTTTCTTCTTCTCAATTCCTGAGATATCGAAACCATCGATATCCATGTGAGAAGCTGCCCATGGAGCAAGCTCATCAAGAGATCCAGTAAGAATATTGATTACTCCCGCAGGCAAATCACTTGTTGCTAGCACTTCAGCAAATGACATGGCTGGAACGGCAAGTGTGCCCGGAACCATGACGACAGATGTGTTACCGGAAACAACTGCTGCAGCAAGGGCATCGATGAACTCGATAAAGCTCGCAGGTGATGCAATAGCAACCACACCTTGCGGTTCAGCGATTGAGAAGTTAAAGAATGGACCTGCCACTGGATTGGTCGCACCACTTACAGCCTGGATCTTGTCGCTCCATCCGGCATACCAAACCCAACGATCAATAGCATCTAATACCTGTGCCTTTGCTTTGAGCGAAGTTATCTGTGTTGTTTGTGCAATCTCAGATGCAAATTGTTCGGCTCTACCTTCGAGCATCTCAGCGATGCGATAGAGAATCTGACCGCGATTGTAGGCAGTGGCCTTAGCCCAGCCAGAGTGCGCGGCGCGGGCAGCAGTAACTGCATCTCGTAAATCTTTACGTGAGGCAAGTGCAGGGTTTGCAATAAAGTCGCCATTCTTAGCAGTTACCTCAAAGACACGACCAGATTCACTGCGAGGAAATGCACCATTGATAAAGAGTTTGTAAGTCTTCTTTACATCAACGCGAGCTTGCTTCTGAGTAGCCATTTACTTTGCCCCCGTCTCTTTCCCGACCTTTAAATAGGCAGCTAAACCGTGCTTTCCACCTTCACGACCCCAACCAGATTCTTTATAGCCTCCGAATGGAGATGTTGGATCAAATTTATTGAAGGTATTTGCCCAGATAACTCCAGCTTTGAGATGTTGGCTAGCCCAGAAGATTCGTGAGCCTTTCTCGCTCCAGATACCTGCAGATAATCCAAAGGGAGTGTTATTCGCCTTATCCATGGCTTCCTGTGGAGTTCTAAAAGTTAAGATCGAGAGAACTGGTCCAAAGATCTCTTCTTGTGCAATTCGATGCGCCTGAGTTACACCTGTAAAGATTGTGGGAGCAAACCAGAAACCTTTATCGGAGAGATTGCACTGCGGGCTCCAGCGTTCAGCTCCTTCAGCGTCGCCGATGGCAGATAGCTCCTTAATCTTTACCAATTGTTCCTTCGAGTTGATAGCTCCGAGGTCGGTATTTTTATCGAGAGGATCTCCGACTCTGATTTTGGACATTCTGACTTTGAGTTTCTCAATGACTTCATCGGCGATACTCTCTTGCAGAATCAATCGTGAACCCGCACAGCAGACATGACCTTGGTTGAAGAAGATTCCGTTGACAATACCTTCGACAGCTTCATCTACTGGCGCATCATCAAAGACGATATTGGCACCCTTGCCACCGAGCTCGAGCGTTGCCTTCTTATCGGTTGCTGCAATTGCGCGTGCAATTTTCTTGCCAACGTCAGTCGATCCGGTAAATGCAATCTTATGAATTCCAGGATGGTTCACGATGGCAGCTCCTGTTGATCCATCACCGGTCACAATATTGACTACGCCATCTGGAAGTTCAGCTTGCTGACAGACTTCAGCAAAGAGCAGAGCAGTCAGAGATGTTGTCTCTGCAGGTTTAAGAACTACGGTGTTACCGGTGGCAAGAGCTGGTGCAACTTTCCAGGCCAACATGAGCAGTGGGAAGTTCCACGGAATAATCTGTCCTGCAACGCCGTACGGCTTAGGTGAGTGGCCCAGACCTGCGTAATCTAATTTATCTGCCCACCCTGCGTGATAGAAGAAATGTGCTGCAACGAGCGGGATATCGATATCGCGAGTTTCGCGAATCGGCTTTCCATTATCGAGAGTCTCAAGGACTGCAAACTCACGTGCTCGTTCTTGAAGAATGCGTGCAATTCGATATAGATATTTTCCACGTTCTTTACCCGATAACTTTGACCAGGTCTTGGTATATGCCTGCTGCGCTGCCGCAACTGCCTTATCAACATCGGAAAGACCGCCGAGTGAGATGTGACTGAGTATCTCTTCTGTTGCAGGGTTGATAGTAGGAAAATGCTTCTTTCCGGCAACGAATGATCCGTTGATAAAGTGGCCATATTTAGGCTTGATTGAGACGATCGCCCTAGATTCTGGCGCTGGTGCATACTCGAAAGTCATCGTCTGCTCATCCCTAGTCAATCGTCACGTAGTTAGGGCTAGCGTAGTAGCCATCTGACATTTTCATGCGCTGCATCAGCAAATCATTGAGAAGTGCGCTGGCACCAATGCGAAATAGCTGCGGAGTTAACCATTCTGGCCCAGCAGTCTCATTGACGAGGACGAGCTGCTTTATCGCATCCTTGGTTGTTCGAATTCCCCCAGCAGGTTTCACTCCAATTCTGCGTTGGGTAAGTGCGTAAAAGTCTCGCACCGCTTCGAGCATGACAAGGACAACCGGGGGAGTTGCAGCGGGTGCAACCTTTCCGGTCGAAGTCTTAATGAAATCAGCTCCTGCCAACATTGCAAGGTAAGAGGCTTTTCGCACGTTGTCATATGTAACAAGTTCGCCCGTTTCAAATATAACTTTGAGATGGGCTTTATCGCCGCAAATTTCTTTGATCTTTACAATCTCATCAAATACGAGACCGTACTGTCCTGATAAGAATGCCCCGCGATCAATCACCATATCTATTTCAGCAGCGCCGGCGTCGATTGCATCCTGGGTATCTTGGATCTTGACCTCCATGGATGCGCGGCCAGAAGGAAATGCAGTCGATACCGCAGCAACCGGGACATGTTTGCCACCGATGGAATCTAAATGTGAGCGAGCGATTGCAACCATATCGTTGTAGACGCAGATTGCACCGACACTTGGAACTGTGGAATCTGTGGGATCAGGTCTGACTGCCTTGGAACATAAGGCGCGCACCTTCCCTGGCGTATCAGCACCTTCTAGAGTTGTGAGATCAACCATTGAAATTGCAGTTTCAATCGCCCATTTCTTACTGGTTGTCTTGATGCTTCGAGTTGCCAACATCGCAGCTCGCGATTCAGCTCCTACTTGGTCGACTCCAGATAACTGGTTGAGAAAGGAAACCAGCGACTTCTCTGATCCATCGACCAAGCCATAGAAACTCACGAAAGTAATTCTTTCAGAGGTTGGCGAATCTGGTCGAGCAATTTCTGTGATTCTTCAGATGTAGTCGTAATAACTTCGATATAGCACTTCAGCTTTGCTTCAGTTCCTGAAGGTCGCACAATGACGCGGATACCCCCGGCGAGCCAGATACGTAGGCCATCAGTTGGTGGCAATCCGTTAGTAGGTGCGGCTAAATCATCAATGGATTCAACTACGCGACCAGCAATCTCAGTGGGTGGGTTGGTCCGCAGAACGGTAAGAAGTCGAGTAATTGCTGACATATCTGAAACGCGGATAGAGATCTGCTCGGTTCCGTGGAAACCATGGCGCGTCCATACCTCATTGAGTAGATCTGAAATCGTCAGCCCATCACGCTTTAAATCCATAGCAATCTGCGCAATGAAGAGCGCTGCGGAAATTCCATCCTTGTCATTGACGGTTTCTGAATCAACTGCGTAACCGATTGCCTCTTCGTACCCGAAAGCTAGATCTTCGATCTTAGCTAGCCATTTAAATCCAGTGAGCACTTCTTCAAATCTGATTCCGTAATGCGCACAAATCTTGCTTAAGGCAGAAGATGAGACGATGGAGTTTCCGAAGGTGCCTTTTGGTTGAGAACGTGCAATCCATTCGCCGAGAACGATGCCGAGTTCGTCTCCACGCAACATACGCCAACCAACTGCAGGATCATTGATAGCGACTGCGCACCGATCGGCATCGGGATCGTTGGCAATGACAAGATCTGCACCAAAATCGCGAGCTTTGGCAACCGCTAAATCAATTGCACCAGGTTCTTCTGGGTTGGGAAAGGCAACTGTCGGAAAGTCAGGATCTGGCGTGCATTGTTCGTCGACCAGAATGAGCGTGGCAAACCCTGCATGGTTGAAGACGCGTTGCACTGTCTCTGTACCAACGCCATGCATCGCGGTGTAAACGATCTTGATATCACCTGGGCGAGGAGCAAGAGCGCTAGTGCGTTTCACATATTCCGAAATAACTTCCTCCCCGAGCACTGTCCACTTCTTTCCACGCGGAAGTGCCTTGAGTGATGTCACGGCAGCTATATCTGCTGCGATAAATCCATCCGTTGGACTAATTATTTGTGAGGATGCGTAATTGATTCCGTCGGCGGTTGGCCCTACATAGACTTTGTAACCGTTATCTTGCGGTGGATTATGGCTTGCAGTCACCATGATGCCGATATCGCATTGCAGATACATCGTTGCAAAGGCAAGAACGGGAGTCGGCAGTGGACGTGGAAGTATGTAGACATCTATTCCAGCGCCACTCATTATTTCGGCAGTCTCTTGAGTGAAATCTTCGGAGCCATAACGTGCATCGCGCCCGACAACAACCTTCGTCATACCTCGCTTCTTCATATACGTAGCAATTCCAGCAGCGGTGCGTCCTACGACAGCGCGGTTCATAGATGATGGTCCTGGACCTACGGGGCCACGAAGACCTGCAGTACCAAATTGAAGAAATCCATTGAAATACTTCTTGAGAGTTTCTTCATCGCCAGAATCAAGGAGCGATTGAAGCTGCGCTGCAGTCTGCGGATCTGGGTCGTCAGCTATCCAGGCATCTACTTCAGCATGAAGCGCGTGATCCATGGATAGATTCTTTCTCTCACTAGACGAGCTTGGGAATAGTATTTTTGAGAAGTGTTCCCATACGGTTTGCGGCAGCCTTACCAGCAGCAATAACTTCTTCATGATTTAACTTCTCGCCGGTTACGCCAGCAGCAGCATTAGTCACCAATGAAATTCCGAGAACTTCGGCACCAAGTGCATGTGCAGCAATCGCTTCTGGAACAGTAGACATTCCAACCAGATCGGCTCCCATAGTGCGCATCATCATGATTTCTGCAGGAGTTTCATAGGTAGGTCCACGCCAATGCACATAGACACCTTCAGCCAGAGAAGAATCTTCCTTCTTCACAATTTCGCGAATGCGCTTGCTATATAAATCGGTGAGATCGATAAATGTTGCACCAGACAGTGGTGATGCTGCAGTGAGAGAGATATGATCTCGAATGATGACTGGTTGACCAACCGTGTAAGAAGTATTGATACCACCGCATGCATTGGTGAGGATGACTACCTTGCACCCGGCCTTTACTGCAGTGCGCACACCATGGACAACTGGCTCCATGCCTTTACCTTCGTAGAGATGAGTGCGTCCAAGGAATACCAGTGCACGAATCGTCTTACCGTTTTCGATGATTTCATATGATCGAACTTTTCCGGAGTGGCCTTCTACTGCCGGCGCAAAGAATCCAGTTAATTCGTGAGCATCGCATTCGTATGCTGGGGCGCCAAGCGCATCTGCTGCTGTGACCCACCCGGAACCCATAACGAGAGCCACATCGTGAGTAGCTACTCCGGTTCGCTCAGCAATTTCTGAAGCAGCCTTAGTCGCTGCTGCAAGTGGATCGGTGTAGAGAAGATCAGATGAGGTCATGCCTCAATAATGTCACAGAGAACTGTTCCGCTGGCCACAGTCTCGCCAATTACAGCTTTTAAGTTCTTAATCACACCACTGCGATGGGCGTTGAGTGGTTGTTCCATCTTCATCGCTTCCAGCACAATGATGAGATCGCCAGCTTCAACGCTCTGTCCTTCTTCTACTGCAATCTTGACGACAGTTCCTTGCATCGGACTAGTTAGACCAGTACCCGCTGCACCTCCGACAGAAGCCTGCTTTGCGCGGTGGCGTTTTACGACAGGTTCTGGTGCATGTACGAGGATTTCAAAACGCTTTCCATTGACTTCAGCAACGAGCTTTTCTGCCGCAACTCGTGTTTGAATCTCGGCTGCAGATGAAGTAAAGGCAGGAATTTCGTTCTTAAATTCATTCTCAATGTAACTTGTATAAACCTTAAATTCTTCTGTAAAGGCTGGATCTTCCAGGATGGCGCGGTGGAAGGTAAGAGCGGTTGCAAGTCCGCCAACTTCAAACTCAGCGAGTGCCCGTCGTGCACGTTGGATCGCCTCTTTACGTGTTGCGCCGGTGACAATCAGTTTGGCGAGCAGTGAATCAAAATTTCCACCAATGACATCGCCATTGCGGAAGCCAGCATCTACACGCACACCAGGTCCGGTTGGAATATTCCATGCAGTAATACGTCCTGGTGCTGGTAAGAATGAACGTCCTGGATCTTCACCGTTGATACGAAATTCTAATGAATGTCCCCGCACTACCGGATCATCGAAGCCTAAGCTCTCACCCATTGCGATTCTAAATTGCTCACGCACTAGGTCAATTCCTGTTACTTCTTCCGAGACAGGGTGTTCTACCTGCAAGCGAGTATTGACTTCCAGGAATGAAATTGTTCCATCAACGCCGACCAGAAATTCGCAGGTACCTGCGCCGATATATCCAGCTTCCTTCATGATTGCTTTACTTGACCGGTATAGCTCTTCATTCTGCGCATCAGTTAGGAAAGGTGCAGGTGCTTCTTCGACAAGTTTCTGGTGGCGACGTTGCAGTGAACAATCACGCGTTGAAATAACGACAGCATGGCCATGCTTATCGACCAGGACTTGAGTCTCTACGTGGCGCGGTTTATCGAGATATCGTTCGACGAAACATTCGCCACGGCCAAATCCTGCAATAGCTTCACGCACCGCTGATGCATAGAGTTCGGGAATTTCCTCCATGGTGCGCGCAACTTTGAGACCGCGTCCACCGCCACCGAATGCCGCCTTAATTGCCACTGGCAAACCATGTTCTTGTGCAAAGGCGAGAACTTCTTCATGTCCGGTAACTGGATCTTTTGTGCCAGCAACTAAGGGCGCACCTGCTGCAGCTGCAATACGGCGCGCTGAAACTTTATCTCCCAATGCGCTAATTGCAGAAGGTGGGGGACCAATCCAAATAAGTCCGGCATCGAGAACTGCCTGTGCAAAGTGCGCGTTCTCAGAGAGAAAACCGTAGCCGGGGTGTACTGCATCCGCACCTGATTCTTTGGCCAAGGCAATAATCTTGGGAATATTGAGATAGGTATCTTTTGCGACTGTTCCATTGAGTGAATATGCAAAATCGGCGCTCTGTGTGTGAAGCGCATCGCGATCTTCTTCTGAGTAAATCGCTACGGATTCAAGTCCATGATCTTTGCACGCACGAATCACGCGAAGAGCAATCTCCCCGCGGTTTGCAATCATCACGCGCTTCATGACATCTCCTTCACTTGTGGCCAAGAGTATCCAAGTTGCTTCATAGCGCTACGAAGAAAGGGCATCGATATACCGACAACATTGGTGTAATCGCCCTCAATGACTGGAATGAAGGGGCTACCGAAGCCATCTAAGGTAAAACCTCCTGCAACGTGTAGTGGCTCTTCGGAAGCGACATAGTCTGCGATTTCGTCATCAGTCATCTCTGTGAAAGTTACCTTCGTCGTAATGCGATCTGAAATTTCCACACCTTTTTCGGTATCAATCACACAATGACCTGTATGAAGCAGCCCTGTACGCCCGCTGATTTTCTTGGCTCGCTCAATTGCGATCTCAGGTGTGCCCGGCTTTCCGAAGGAGACCCCATCGACATCAAAAGTTGAGTCACATCCGATAATAATTGCTGGGTAATCAATGAGCTCGCGCACTGTATGAGCCTTTGAAATTGCTAACGCGATCACCATATCTTCAGGACTCATAGCGTTGAAGAAATCAGTCTCCTCATCAACATGGCTGACAATAATTGTTGGTTTCAAGCCAGCATCTTCCAATAAACGGCGACGTGATTGTGATTGTGAAGCTAAGACAATTCTGGGCATCTATTTATGCTTTCGTGCGCCGAAAGTGATTTGTCGAGGCATGGGTTGGCGAAGTTGCGGCAGCGCAAAGATGCTCCGTTTAATTACAGGCTTAATATCTACAGATTTATGGTTGGCCAAGACCGCTTGCAGCGCAAGAAGTTCTTCAGGCGTGGGGTTGCCTGCGGTGACCGTAAATTTCATTGTTAGAGAGGAATATTTCCATGCTTACGCGCCGGCAAGGTATCGCGCTTTGTCTTCAAGGTACGAAAAGCCTTAGTGATGTATTGGCGAGAATCTTCAGGTTCAATCACGCTATCGATAGTTCCACGTTCTGCTGCAAGATAGGGATTAGAAAACTTCTCGGTGTACTCAGTAATGAGCTCTGCACGCTTTGCATCTTGATCTTTAGCTTCCGCTAGATCCTTACGATAGAGAATATTTACAGCTCCTTGTGCACCCATGACAGCAATTTCAGCGCTAGGCCAGGCAAAGTTAATATCGCTACCGAGGTACTTTGAACCCATCACGATAAATGCTCCACCATATGCCTTACGTGTAATGAGGGTTACGAGTGGAACAGAGGCTTCTGCATAGGCGTAGAGAAGTTTTGCACCGCGACGAATAATGCCATTCCACTCTTGCTCAGTACCTGGCATAAATCCTGGTACATCGACGAGGGTAAGAATTGGGATATTAAAGGCATCGCAGAAGCGCAAGAAACGAGCCGCTTTTTCAGATGAATTGATATCGAGGGTGCCAGCCAATTGTGAAGGCTGATTAGCAATGATTCCAACTGATTGTCCTTCAATACGCGCAAAGCCCACAACGATATTCGGTGCATAGAGAGCATGCACTTCTAGAAATTCAGCTTCATCAACCAGAGCTTGAATGAGATTCTTCATATCGTAAGGCTGATTTGGACTATCTGGAATCAAAGTATTGAGAGCGGTATCAGATGCGCTCTTATCAAGTGTTTCAGTAGGAGGGAGAACAGGCGAGCCATCCATATTGTTTGACGGAAGGTATGACAAGAGCGCCTTTACATAATCAATCGCATCGGCTTCAGAATCTGCCATGTAGTGCGCATTTCCCGACTTGGTGTTGTGTGTAAATGCTCCGCCAAGTTCTTCCATTCCGACATCTTCACCGGTCACTGTCTTAATGACATCTGGACCTGTAATAAACATATTTGAAGTCTCCTTCACCATAACCGTGAAGTCGGTAAGAGCTGGTGAATATGCAGATCCTCCGGCACATGGACCGAGAATCAAAGAAATCTGAGGAATAACGCCTGAAGAGCGGGTATTGAGTCGAAAGATTCGGCCGTAACCGTTGAGAGAAGCAACGCCTTCTTGAATGCGTGCTCCACCTGAATCATTAATTCCGATCAGTGGAATTCCTGACTTCAGCGCAAATTCTGCAATCTTTACAATTTTCTCTGCATGCACTTCACCGAGTGATCCGCCAAAGACTGTGAAGTCTTGAGAGTAGAGAGCGATTGGTCGGCCATCAACTGTCGCTGTACCGATGATGACGCCATCACCGTATGGGCGGTTCTTCTCCATGCCAAAGTTCTGTGCCCGGTGGCGGGCAAATTCATCAATCTCGGTAAAGGAGTCTGGATCTACCAACATCTCGATACGTTCGCGCGCAGTGCCTTTACCTTTAGCATGTTGCTTCTCTTCGGCGCGAGCAGAACCTGCATGGACAGCTTCATCAATTCTCTCGCGAAGGTCTTCAATTTTTCCCGCGGTTGTATGCAGATCTGGACTCATGACCATAAGGTACTAGTCGTGAGCACTGTTACGCCAAGACCTCCGCTCGAAGTTTCAGCGATCTCGGAAAAAATCTCGCGGTACTGGCGAGTAAGCGTGGTTGAAGTCACGGGCTCAACACAAGATGATCTTGCGCAATTAGTGGCAGATAAAAATGCACGTACAGGAGATGTCATTGTCACTGAATTTCAATCTGCAGGTCGTGGCAGATTAGATAGGAAATTTGAGGCACCACAATCATCAGCGCTGATGTTCTCTCTCTATATCGAGCCACATCGCGACAAAGCTGAGTGGTCATTTCTTACCTTGCTCACGGGTCTTAGCGCAATCTTTACCTTACTCACATTAGATCCAAAATCTTCACCAACTCTTAAGTGGCCCAATGATCTTGTCATCAACGATGGGAAAGTTGGCGGAATCATTGCACAAGCCTGTGGTGATGGAGTGGTAATTGGCGTCGGAATCAACGTTGGTATGAATCAAAGTGAATTACCTGTTCCGCAGGCAACATCGCTATCAATCAACGAATTTGCAATTCTCGATCGCAACCTAATCTTGGCAACTTTTCTCAACACCTTTGAAGATTTACTGGAAAGATGGCAGAACGGGGAAGATCTGCGACATCTCTATCGTGAACGATCGGCAACGATTGGCCGCGCGGTCCGCATTGAACATCCCGATGCAACAAGTAGAACAGGAAAAGCGGTAGACATTACGCCTGCCGGAGAACTCATTCTTGAAGATGGTTCACGAGTATCAGTGGGGGACATCGTTCATCTACGATAGCTCCTGTGAGCAATCGTTTCCCCCGAGTTGGCGTCATTGGCGCAGGACAGTTGGCGCGCATGATGGTCGCGCCGGCCACTGCTCTCGGAATTGATCTCGTGCTCTTTGCACAGAGTTCAGAAGATTCTGGCGCACAAATTACTCACCATGTCGTTGGAGATTACACCGACCTCGAAGCTCTCAAAAAATTTGCGGCTAACTGCGACGTTATTACCTTTGAACATGAACTCGTACCGCTATCGGTAATCAAAGGTTTGGAAGCAACGGGCGTGAAGGTTTATCCGCCATCATCAGCTTTTATTTATTCGCAAGATAAAGCCGAGATGCGTCAAAAGTTGAGTTCCTTTCCAGCCCCATCCTGGAAGGTTGCAACATCAACTGCCGATATTGAGCGGTATCCACTGATAGCAAAGGCAATTTCTGGCGGGTATGACGGCCGCGGTGTGTGGAAGATTAATTCTCAAGATGAATTGACTGAGGTATTGAAGCAGACGCCTCGCCTCTTGATTGAGGAACTTATTTCATTTGATTCAGAAATTGCAGTCATGGTCGCACGATCACCACATGGACAGGCAACATCATGGACACCAACTGAGACTGTGCAAGAAGAAGGAATTTGCACGCTCACAATCTCTCCCGCACAGAGCATCTCTCCAGAACTTGCCGAGAGAGCACAGCAGCTTGCTCTCGAGATTGCGCAAGAAGTTGGCGTAGTAGGTGTGATGGCCGTTGAAATGTTTGTAAAGGGCGATCACCTCTTCATCAACGAACTCGCCATGCGACCACACAATTCCGGCCACTGGACAATTGACGGTGCACGCACCAGCCAATTTGAACAACATCTTCGGGCCATTCTCGATCTTCCGTTAGGCGATCCTTCAATGACAGCAGAGATTGCGGTAATGGGAAATATCTTGGGCGGTGAAAAGACAGATATGTATCGTCCATATCTTCATCTCATGGCGCGTAACCCTGACCTTAAATTCCATCACTATAAGAAGGAGGTCCGCGCTGGGCGCAAGATTGGCCATGTCACCGCAGTTGGTTCCGACCTTCTACAATTAACCACTGATGTGCAGCATGCACGTGACTACATGAGCGGAGCAATTGATGAGTGATCGTAAAGATGTAGCAATCATCATGGGCTCTGACTCTGATTGGCCGGTCATGGAGGAAGCTGCCAAGGCGCTTGATTCATTTGGTATTAGCTATTCAGCAGATGTTGTCTCAGCACATCGCATGCCTGAAGAGATGGTTGATTTTGCCAAGACAGCTGCTGCAAAGGGTTACAAAGTAATTATCGCTGGCGCTGGCGGAGCCGCACATCTTCCCGGCATGGTTGCCTCTCTGACAACACTTCCAGTAATCGGCGTTCCCGTCTCGCTCAAGAATCTCGAAGGCATGGATTCACTTCTCTCGATTGTGCAGATGCCAGGTGGAATTCCGGTTGCAACAGTTGGAATTGATAACGCCAAGAATGCAGGAATTCTGGCAGCGCGCATCATTGGTTCGGCAGATAAAGACGTGGCAAAGAAGATTGAAGTTCAATTATCTGAATTAACAGAAGAGGCAAAGGCAAAGGGCGCCCAATTGAGCGCCCGTCGCAATACTAAGACTGGTTTCTAATCAGTTCTGCCCAAGGCATGAAAACGCCAGCCAGCTGCGCGCCATTTATTACGATCTAACATATTACGTCCGTCGATCAGCAACTTTGTCTTGACCAATTGCCCGATAACGGAAGGATCGAGTTCGCGATATTCCTTCCACTCGGTTAAGTGCAAGATGGCATCAGCGCCTTTGACTGCATCGACAACCTTCGCTTGATAATCAAGGTTTGGAAAGCGCTTGCGTGCAGGCTCAATGCCCTTTGGATCATGGACAACTACTTGTGCACCTGCTGCTTGAAGTTGCGCTGCGATATCGAGAGCTGGAGAGTCACGTACGTCATCGCTATCTGGTTTGAAGGTGGCACCTAAAACTGCGATCTTGTATTGAGTGAGATCTTCCGATAAATCTGCTCGAACGATATCTATCACACGTTGGCGAGCACGAAGATTAATAGCATCGACTTCACGCAAGAATTCAAGGGCCTGATCTGCACCAAGCTCTTGGGCCCGCGCCATAAATGCTCGAATATCTTTTGGTAGGCAACCTCCACCAAAACCGATGCCAGCTTGCAGGAATCGGTTTCCAATACGTGGGTCATAACCGATCGCCTTCGCCAGGATGGTGACATCGCCACCGGCAGCTTCACATACTTCAGCCATAGCATTGATAAAAGAAATTTTTGTTGCCAGGAATGAGTTTGCGGCAACTTTCACAAGTTCAGCTGTTGGAAGGTCTGCACGTATCCAAGGAGTTTCTAGATCGATGATTGGCTTATAAACCTCTTTCAGAATTTCTTCTGCACGATCGTTTACAACGCCGACGACAAGGCGATTTGGTCGCAACGTATCTTCGACCGCAAAACCTTCACGGAGAAATTCGGGATTCCAGGCTAGATCTGCTTGCGGAGCGGAAGCCGCGAGTTGATCGCGCAGAATTTGCGCCGTGCCTACTGGCACCGTTGATTTTCCGACAACAAGAGATCCTTCTTTTAGATGCGGTGCAATAGCTGCAACTGATGCCATGACATAGGTGAGGTCCGCCGCAAGACCATCTTTACTCTGCGGCGTTCCAACGCAGATAAAGTGCACATCTGCATCGGCTATTGCTGCGAAATCAGTTGTGAATGTGAGGCGACCTGTTGTGATCTCAGCGGCAAGCAAGGTATCAAGACCTGGCTCGTAGAAAGGAAGCTCACCTCGAGAAAGGAGATCGACTTTGCTCTGATCGGTGTCGACACCGATGACTTCAAATCCCAATGAGGACATACATGCGGCGTGAGTTGCTCCCAAATAGCCACAACCAATGACAGATAACTTCAGAGCCATAGCGGTGAGTCTATTGCAGAGCTAATTGAAAGTCTTAATTCGTAAGAGTTTTTAAGTTGTGGCTCTTATTTTGCCGCAGCGCAGGGATTTTCCGCGCCAGTCTTTGTCTTGAATTTGTCGACCGTTACAGCTTTTGCGGTGGCCTTTGCAGTTGGCTTGATAGTCTCAATGAGGGCGTCATCGTTGCGAATACGAGTCCAGAGATCAGTAGCCAAAGTTGGATCCCAGATCACAACCGAACCCACACCTGGATAACTGGCATTTGGATCTGACAATGGAACTGTGAGAGTGCGCAGATTTCCAGCAGAGAGATTACGCATCTGCTTAGCCAGCGTTAAGAGATCGCTCTTATTTACTGATGTATCCATCTTTACTGTTGAAATTGTCGCGTTGAAGAAGTTAGTTAATTTAATTGGATTGAGCAAGATTCCACTACTAGTGGCTTTGCGAACAACAGCGCTCACAAATTGTTGTTGCCGTTCCATGCGTCCAATATCTCCGCGACCATCGAAATCTCGCGTACGAACATATTTGAGCGCTTCAATGCCATCGAGGATATGAGATCCGGCGCTCATGACTAAGTGGCTCTTAGGGTCATTAATAGCAACCTTAGAACAGACTTGAATTCCACCAAGGGCATCGACGATGCCGGTAAAGCCGGCAAAACTTACTTCTACATAGTGATCAATTTTCAGATTTGTCTTTGCCTCAATTGTTTGAATGAGCAATGGGGCGCCTCCAAATGAGAAGGCGGCATTTATCTTTCCGGGCGCAGCTGGAACATCAAATTTTCCATCCATACTTTTATGTGCCGGAATCGTTACCAATGTGTCACGGGGGATAGATACAACATAGGCCGCATCTCGACTCTTGCTAATGTGAACGAGCAACATGGTGTCGGATCGACCACCGGCAGCAGATTTAGTACTTCCGACTCGAAGCAACTTCAGCTGGGCTTTACTCAAACCTTCGCGGCTATCAGAACCGACAACGAGATAATTAAGCGCAGTTGAAGTTTTTTGAGGACGATTCTTCAGCGCACCGAATACATCGATACGCGAAATCTGACCACTTACTTGGCCTAATCCGACCCACGCAAGCGATGCAACAAGGACAACACCCACAGAGAGTGATGTAATTATCCGGATTGCACGAGAAGATTTCACACCCGTAGGGTACTTGGACGATAGCGTGGAGGGGTTATGGCGACACCGACACCAGAGTTAATTGGCTCACCGCATCCATCGATTAGCGTGATTCTTCCAGTTCTCAATGAAGAGTCACATCTAGAAGGCGCTATACGTTCCATACTTTCTCAGAAATATCTCGGCTCCATTGAAATTATTCTTGCACTCGGTCCATCACGTGATCGCACCAATGAAATCGCGCGCACAATTTCGCAACAGGAGCCAAGAGTCATTCTTGTCGAAAACCCAACTGGCCGAACTGCAGCGGGGCTGAATCTGGCGCTACGCGCATCACACAACCCAGTCGTAGTTCGCGTTGATGGGCATGCACAAATTCCTGATGATTATCTGGCACTCGTCGTAGAAATTCTCAATTCGACAGGAGCAGTCAATGTAGGCGGTGTAATGGCTGCTATTGGAACAACCCGGTTTGAAAAGGCAGTTGCTGCAGCTATGCGAAGTCCACTTGGTGTTGGTGCTTCACGTTTTCACACAGGAGGTAAAGCTGGCGCTGTCGATACTGTTTATCTGGGTGCTTTCAGACGTGAGGCTCTCATAGCAATTGGTGGATTCGACGAACGTTTTACGAGAGCTCAAGATTGGGAACTTAATTTTCGCTTACGTGAAAATGGCGGGTTGGTCTACTTTGATCCGCGCCTGCATGTGACCTATCGACCACGTTCGACTGTCAAGGCACTTGCCAAGCAATACTTTGAATATGGTCGCTGGCGCAGAGTTGTATCGCGCAGACATGTTGGAACAATTAACTTTCGCTACCTAGCTCCACCAACAGCGCTCGTTGGAATTACCCTGTCGCTTATATGCGGAATAACAGTGGCGCCTATTTTCTATCTTCCATCTGCGATCTATCTTGCTTTTCTCTTACTTGCATCCATCAAGATTGCATCCTCGGTATTTGAATTTCTCACTCTTTTAGTAGTTATTCCCACCATGCACTTCTCGTGGGGAGCAGGTTTCATCACTTCTCCCAAGACTCTCGTACCTTCAGCTAATTAACTTGCTGCGCTCTGCGGTAGCCTTTCGCACGTGGGAAAGCCAGTTGTTATCTATGAGCCATTTCGCGCCGGTCTGCCGCCGCTGCGCGAGTACCTTCGTTCGCTCTGGGCTCGCCGCACCTTTATCGCAGCATTTTCGCGCTCCGAGTTACGAGAACAGAATTTTGATTCCATCTTTGGTCAGTTGTGGCTAGTTCTCAACCCACTTCTTCTTTCTGGTGTCTACTTCTTACTTATTAATGTGATTGGTGGAAAGAGCGACTCATCTCGATTTGCTCATCTGACTGCCAGCCTCTTCCTCTTCTATCTGATAGCAAATAGTTTGAGCGGTGGCGTAAAGGCAATTACTTCAGGGCAGCGCCTCATTCTCAATACCTCTTTTCCTCGAATCATGTTGCCGATATCTGCAGCTGTAGTGGCAATCTTTAGATTTTTGCCAACGCTCGTCGTATTTCTTGGGATCCATGCCTTGTTAGGCCTGCCTTTTAGCTGGCAGATGTTCTGGGCTATCCCGGTAATGTTGATCGCAATTGTGATGTCGCTCGGTATGGCAATTTTGATTTCGTGTATCAATGTCTACTTCCGCGATATCTCAAGTATGTTGCCCTATCTCACGCGCAGCCTGCTCTATCTTTCACCAATTCTCTATGAAGCAGCCCATATGTCTCACCGCATCAAGAAGTTTGAAGTCGCCAACCCAATCTTCTATCTGCTCGATTCCTGGTCACGCGTCATGGTGCATGGACAAGCACCTACTTCACATGGACTTATCTACTCGTCGCTCTGGGCTCTCGGCATCTTTGTAGTCGGAACTTATTTCTTCCTGTCGAGGGAGCGTGATTTCGCTGTCAGACTATAACCACGATCATGCAGAGCACGGTCTTGCTGTCTCTGTAAAGAATTTAGGACTTACATATACAACGTCGATTGATAAGCGACCTACGCTCAAAGCTCGCTTAAAAACTCTGGGGCGCGGCAAGAAGCACACCAGAGTTGTCCGTGCACTCAATGATGTAAGTATCGATGTTCGCTACGGCACAGTGCTTGGAATCATCGGCTCTAATGGCGCAGGTAAATCTTCACTGATGCGAGTTATCTCTGGAATTGTGCCGCCAACACAAGGTCGCGTAGAAGTCTATGGATCGGTCAGTACTCTTCTTGCCCTCGGTGTTGGCTTTAATCCGGCAATGACAGGACGTGACAATGTCTATCTAGGTGGACTTGCTGCAGGAATGACCCGCGACGAGATAGATAAGAACTTTGATGCAATTGCCGCTTTCTCTGAACTTGGCGATGCCATCGATACCCCAATGCGTACATATTCATCAGGCATGTTCGCCCGCCTAGCTTTCTCAGTGGCCGCGGTAGTTGAGCCAGATATTCTAATTATTGATGAAGCGCTCAGCACAGGCGATGCTAAATTTAAAGAGAAGAGCCTCAATAGAATTAAAGAGTTGCGCACTGCAGATCGCGCCTTAATCCTCGTAAGCCATGCGCTTGCCACTATTGAAGATATTTGTAACGAAGTTGTGTGGCTCGACCGCGGAAAATTAATGGCACGCGGCAAGCCAGCAGAGGTAATTGCTGCCTACCGCGAATTTGTAGATGCTAGAAAGAGCGCATCATCAGATGAGGATGTATAGATTTTTTCTGGTAGCCCTCATCTTTATCCTCTCGCTCAACCCTCTTGCACAAGCCGATGCTCCAGCAACATTCTCATTCGCAGGTTCAGGTTATGGACATGGGGTTGGCATGAGCCAGATTGGCGCAAAGGCACATGCCCTGGCCGGTGAAAGTGCAACTGCCATACTAAATTATTACTACAAAGATGTTTCGGTTATCCCGGTTGTAGATACCCAAACCATACGAGTCAATATCGGCCACCAACTAACTGCCATCTCTCTTCAAGCAATGACACCAGGCTCTGTGATGGCAATTTTTTCTGGCGATATCGCCAATTCGCAAGATGTTCTGCCGGTTGCATCGTATGGAGCACGCGAGAAGTTACAAGTCAGTGCTCAAGGAAATGCTCTCGCTGCAGGAAATATTTCAGCAAAGAGCATCACCGTGCGTTGGAGTGGCCCAAGTGCAGTAATTTCGGTGACCGCGCAAGGAAAGGCTGTGCAATATCGATATGGCCAAATCCAAATAAAAGTTGTTGCAGGTGCGCTCGAAGTTACGAATTCTCTCAGCATCCACGATGAGTACTTGTGGGGGATTAGCGAGATGTCATCTGCATGGCCTGCTGCAGCTCTCGAAGCGCAAGCCATTGCTTCTCGTTCGTACGCGCTTTCTAAGTTAGGAACGGTGAAGACATCGTGCGATTGCCAGGTCTATGCAAATATCGCTGACCAAAATTTTGTCGGTTATTCGAAAGAGATTGAGAAAAAGGTAGGCGCGCTATGGAAGGCCGCAGTCACCAGGACGAATATCGATTCCACAACGAGCTTGGCCATCGTCGCTCATGGCCAACCAATTCAGGCCTATTTCTTCTCATCATCAGGTGGAGCAACCCAAACGACGCGAGATGCTTGGGGGGAGGCAAGTACATATACGCAATCAGTTGCAGATCCGGCGAGCCTAGATAGCAAACTCAATCCCCGCTTTGCATCCTGGAGTGCAACGGTTAGCCAATCACTTGTAGCTACAGCGTTTCTTCTGCCAGATATCGTCTCGCTAGAAATTATCTCTCGTAATGCTGCAGGAGCGGTTACTTATATAAAAGGAACTTCAAGTAATGGATCTACCAAGTTGCTTCGCGGGGACACCTTTAGAAGTCGCGTAAAACTAGCTTCTCCGTACTTTCGCCTGGCATCTTAATTTGCATGCAGAACTGAGTTAAGCCCGCCCCATGTACCGGTGCGCATCACCACTTCTAGTCCACCTGTAAGTGAGTTACGGCGGAATAAAAGATTATTTGCTCCAGAGAGCGTTCCAGCTTTGACAACTTCTCCATCTGGAAGAGTTACCTTTGCAGCAGCGGTGATGTATGTGCCAGCTTCGATAACGCAATTATTACCGAGTGAAATTCCCAGCCCTGAGTTAGCGCCGAGCAAGCACTTTTCTCCAATTGAGATAACTTCTTTACCGCCGCCGCTGAGCGTCCCCATGATGGAGGCGCCACCGCCTACATCGGTTCCATCACCGACTACAACTCCCGCAGAAATTCTTCCTTCAACCATAGAAGTGCCTAGCGTTCCGGCATTGAAGTTGATAAATCCTTCATGCATCACAGTTGTGCCACTAGAGAGATAAGCACCTAAACGAACACGATCAGCATCGGCAATGCGAACTCCTGATGGAACTACATAATCAACCATGCGGGGGAACTTATCGACACCGAAGACTGTGACGTGTCCGTACTTGGCTCTGAGGCGCGCCCGGGTAACTTCAAAACCATCTAAAGAACATGGACCATGTGAAGTCCACACAACATTTGTGAGTAGTCCAAATATTCCATCGAGTGATTGTCCATGTGGCTTTACTAACCGGTGCGATAAGAGATGCAGACGTAGGTAGGCATCTTTGGCATCTTTCGGCGCTTGCGCTAAGTCAATTTCGAGGGAAACAATTTCGCGAGTCACTCCACGCGCTTCATCTGAACCTACAAGCGAAGTCAGCGTTGCATCAGGAGAACCTGTCAGGGCACCGAGTGATGGTGCCGGAAACCAGACATCGAGCACTGTAGATCCAGCAATAGTTGCGATTCCGTGGCCATGAGCTAAAGAAGACATGTTCTAAGCCTAACCCCTATCCTGTGCGGCATGCGTATTGCGGTCTTCTGTTCGTCATCACCAGCGATTGATTCGAAATTTATCGACTTAGCCTTCAATCTTGGTGAAGGAATCGCGCGAAGTGGAGCCGAACTCGTTTCTGGTGGCGGCCATATATCTGCAATGGGGGCAATTTCACGAGGCGCACGAAGTGTCGGTGGTCGCACTGTCGGGATAATCCCGCAGAAACTAGTTGATATTGAATTCGCCGATCACGAAAGCGATGAGTTAATTGTCGTTGATTCCATGCGTACCCGTAAGGCGAAGATAGAAGATATGTCTGATGCATTTATCACCTTGCCCGGTGGGCTTGGTACGTTGGAAGAACTCTTTGAAATTTGGGTCGGCAGATATCTTAAATTCCACGATAAACCAGTAATCATTCTTGATCCTTACGGAGTGTATGAACCACTCCATGCACTTGTCGAACATCTCGAGAATGAGAACTTTGTAAAACCCGGTATGCGTGAATTAATCCACTGGACTGAAAGTGTTGATGAAGCAGTCAGAATTGCACATGGCAAGTAATACTCTCTCAATCAGTATCCATATCAAGGCACCGCGCGAAGCGGTATGGAAGAAGATCGCTGACTGGAACTCACAAGGGGATTGGATGTTGCAGACTAAAGTCTGGGTAACGTCAGATATCACCGAAGGTATCGGCACATCTATTGCCGCATTTACCGGACCTTTCTACCGAAGCTATCCCGCCTTCAAATCTTTTGGTCTATTAGATTTAATGACGGTGACTCGGTGGGATCCACCCGTGCAATGCGATGTTGAACATGTTGGAGCAGTGCTCAAAGGTTCTGGTACTTTCAAACTTCGTGAAGCAACACATGGTGGCAGCTACTTTGACTGGTCTGAAACGATCATCGCTCCTAAAGCGCTCTTTCTCTTGATATCGCCATTTCTCTACATTGGCGTGCGCATATCGCTCGCTCGCTTTGCACGCTCTTTTGGCTGAAGCGGTGTCATTCTTGACTCAATTAATATGGATTCTTTAAGAATTGAGCGAGTAACCTCTATTCCTATGAGTCAGCAGAGCAACCCTCAAACCTTGGCGGAGTTGCTCGCTTCCCTTCCTGAAGAAGAGCGAATCATCTTGACCCTGCATTACCTACGTTCTAAAAGTAGTAGCGATATTGCTGACCTGCTTGCCGTTCCGGAAAGGGCGGTAATTGTTGTTATCGAGTCGGGCAAAGCTCGCCTCAAGGGGGTTTTAGGGCTCTAAATCTGCGCTCACGCCGATTTCACCCCCGGCTGATTCTGCGAGATACTTCTCCTCTTAACTCTTGCAGAAGAGTTTGTCCGCACCCGAGCTCAACAAGGAGTCCCCACCATGGCAGCTATGAAACCTCGTACCGGTGATGGACCTATGGAAGTTACTAAGGAAGCTCGCTCCCTCGTTATGCGTATTCCACTAGAAGGCGGCGGACGCCTCGTGGTCGAACTCAATCCTCAGGAAGCAAATAACCTCAGCGCAGCCCTCGGCGCCGCTGTCGCACTTATCAAGAAGTAGAGCGGGCTAGCGAAAATTCTTCACTCCGTTGCGCCAGAAGTAGAGCTACTTACTACGGCCGATGTCATAGCGCTAGGTTTTACCAAAGATAAAGATGAGAAAATTGAGTTCATCGGAAATTCCAGACTCATCTCCTCACTTGAAAAATATTTTGAAATCAATCTCATCGATGAAGTTACTTTCTTCTCACCGAGCAATAAAGCGGGAGAGATCTTTGAAATTCCAGTCTTCCATGATGGCGCTGATGTAGATCGACTCTTTCTCGTCAACGTAGGTGATCAAAGTTTGCCTGCGCTTCGAACCGCAGGCGCAGCCTTAGGGCGGAAAGTTCGCGGCAAGGCAATCGAACTGGTATCACTCTGTGCCCAATCACGATTAGAGATTCGCGCACACGCTGTCTCGATTCTGCTCGGCGCATATACCTGGAATCTCAAGACGGGCAAAGTTGCCGAGATAGCCACAATTTCAATTGCTACTAAAGATCAGGATGCGGTTCGAGAGGCTTCGGTAATTGCGAGCGCTCTCTACACAGCGCGCGATCTCATTCATACGCCCTCCAATATTAAGAATCCACTCTGGATGGCGCAGGAGGCAAAGAAGCTCGCAGATCAAAAGGGGCTTGCGATTTCAGTACTTTCTGGACGAGAGTTGGCAAAGTTTGGAGGCCTGCGCGCAGTCGGAAATTCTTCACCGAAACCAGGACCGCGTTTTATTGAAATTACTTACGTGCCCAAAGGTAAGGCGCGTTCAGCTTCGGCGCTTCCACATATTGTGATTGTCGGTAAAGGAATCACCTTCGATACCGGTGGCGTATCGCTCAAGCGACCATATGAATTTATGACGGCGATGAAGAGCGATATGGCTGGAGCGGCGGCAGCACTAGCGACAATTAGCGCACTGCCAGATCTGCAACCACAAGTGAAGGTCACAGTTCTTATGATGTGTGCCGAGAACGCTTTATCTGCAACTTCTCAGCGCCCCTCTGACGTCATTACTCAATATGACGGAACTACTGTTGAGATTATCAATACTGATGCAGAAGGCCGCCTGGTTCTTGCCGATGGCCTGGGATATGCAGTAGAAAAATTAGATCCAGATTATCTAGTCGATATTGCAACCCTGACTGGCGCAGCAACTCTTGGCTTAGGTCGACAATATGCAGCGCTCTACACCCGAGATAGCAAACTAGCGCAAGAGTTAGTCGCCATCGGAGAATCATCTGGAGAACGGGTTTGGCATATGCCACTCGTTGATGACTACACCGATTCACTCGAGAGCGATATTGCAGATTTGAACCACGATGCCAGCAAAGGCAATTACTCTGCGGGCTCTGTCACTGCAGCGCTCTATCTCGAACATTTTGTGGGCGATAGCCGTTGGTTCCACCTGGATATCGCTGGCACTGGTCGTAGCGAGACTGACACCGGTGAAAATGCGAAAGGCGGCACTGGTTTCGGCGTGCGATTCTTCATTGATTGGATAGTGTCTCTCTCATGAACATCACACCGCACTCTTATGCAGAATCCTTTATTGCAGAAGATTCGGTAAAAGCTGCAGCGCGCGCTCGCGGTCTGGAGATCGGCACCGTTGATGTCACGCAAGGAACTGGCGCTTATCTTCGCCATCTGGCACACCAACTGAGCGCGCAATCAGTCGTGGAAATTGGTACCGGAGCCGGAGTTGGCTCTCTCTGGTTACTCGAAGGCATGATTGCCAGCGGCACACTCACTTCCATCGATGATGAGATGGAGCACTCAACTATTGCCAAATTAGCGCTAGCTGATGCCGATATTGAACAGTCCAGATTTCGTTTGATCACAAACTCAGTTATGGATGTCATGACAAAGCTGACTGATCGCGCATACGATTTAGTTGTATTTAGACATAATCCTGAAGATCTCAGCTTTGCAATCTCTGAAGCACATCGCATACTTCGTAGCGGTGGAGTCTTTGTAATCGATAATTTCTTTGGCGGCGGCAAAGTACAAGATCCTGCCCAGCGTGACCCCAAGACCATTGCTCTCCGTGAGGCTGGGAAATCAATTAAAAACGATACTGAATCCTGGGTGAGTTCACTGATTCCTACAGGTGATGGCTTATTACTCGCTACTAAGTTGTAGCAGAATACATATATGAGCACGAACTTTAATCATGGACCTTGGTGGGAGGCTCCCAGCAAATCTGGGCTCAGTCGAAGCATCACTGTAAAGAGCGCGCTCCTGATTGCAATTGTTGTAGGAATAATCGCTGGCACTATCGGCGCCTCATCAACAGGGTCGTTATTTGGACACTCGGTTAGTTTGGTCCGCTCAACTTCGACCATTGAACGTCCAGTTGGATCTGTTGCAGAAATTGCGCAGCGCGTACTTCCGTCGGTGGTCTCCATTGATGCGCAATCGACAACTGGTGGCGCAACCGGTTCAGGCTTTGTCATCGATAGCTCAGGCTATATCTTGACCAATAACCATGTAATTGCCGCATCAGTCACGAGCGGTGGAAATATCACCGTACAACTCAATGATGGTACTTCTTATCCAGCCAAGGTAGTTGGTCGTGATAGCGCATACGATCTAGCGGTATTAAAGATCACTAGCGTTAATCTCAAGGCTCTCCAATTTGGCGATAGCGATAAAGTTGCAGTCGGTGATTCGGTTATTGCCATTGGATCACCGCTCGGTCTATCTGGCACCGTCACACTTGGAATCATCAGCGCCAAGAATCGCGCTGTCACTGCCGGCGAATCTAATACCGACAACTCATTTATCAACGCCCTGCAAACAGATGCAGCTATCAATCCTGGAAATTCTGGTGGACCACTTGTCGATGCAACTGGTGCAGTAATTGGAGTCAACTCTGCGATTGCTTCTCTTGGGGCGAGCGTGGGTACTCAATCAGGTTCTATCGGACTAGGTTTTGCAATTCCCATTAATCAAGCCCGTAAGACTGCAGATCAGCTGATTAAAAATGGTAAAGCTACATATCCAGTTATGGGAATCTCAGTAGATATGAATTACTCCGGTAACGGTGCCCTTATTGCAAAGAGCGATAAGGCAATCATGCCCGGCGGGCCAGCAGCGAAGGCTGGACTCAAATCAGGTGACATCATCACCGAAATGGATGGCCGCGCAATTACATCTCCAGAAGAACTCATCGTGGCAGTCCGCGCCCATAGCGTTGGAGATACAGTGTCAGTGACATATAAGCGTGGTGCTACAACCGGGTCAGTTTCATTGACTCTGACGGCATCGAAGTAGCAAGGTAAGGTTGCGTCACTATGTTCTTCGACTTTGGTGCGGGTGAAATCATTGGCCTAGCTGTGCTCGCCATGATTCTTATTGGGCCAGATAAGTTGCCGACATTTGCAGTTGAAGCGGCGAAGTTCATTAAGAAAGTCCGCCAGATGGCGACCAATGCAACCAATGATTTGAAAGAGAATCTCGGACCTGGCTTTGAAGATCTTAAGCCAACGGATCTCAACCCTAAGACCTTCATTCAAAAACAACTCGCTAACGTCCTCGATGAAGATGCACCGAAGAGCGCTGCCAGCACCACAAGTAAAATTGACCCTGATCTACTATGACAACTCTTGAATCCGTTCATGCAGCGTTAGCAACAGTTCAAGATCCCGAACTCCATCGCGCACTACCGGAGCTCGGTATGGTCAAATCTGTTGAAATTATTGGAGATGTTGCCAAGTTAGAGATTCTTCTGACTATTTCCGGCTGCCCTATGCGCGATCGCTTACAGCGCGATATCGAGGCGGCGGTTACAGCGGTTGCCGATATCAACTCCGTCGAACTCACCTTTGGCGTCATGGATGAAGAACAACGTGCCAATATTAAGAAGTTACTTCGCAACGGACGCGAGAGCTTTATCTCGTTTGCTCAGAAAGATTCATTGACGCGTGTCATCGGTGTGGCATCAGGTAAAGGCGGAGTCGGTAAATCTTCTCTGACTGCAAATCTTGCGGTGGCTTCTGCCGAAAAAGGATTGCGAGTTGGAATTCTCGATGCCGATGTCTACGGACATTCGATTCCTCGCCTTATGGGTCTCATCGGCCAACGCCCGACAGCCATTGATCAGATGTTTATTCCGCTCGAATCATTCGGGGTTAAGACCGTCTCCATGGAGATGTTTAAGCCTGAACGATCTGATGCAATTGCATATCGAGGTCCGCTACTGCATCGCGTACTTGAGCAATTACTTTCTGATGCATACTGGGGCGATCTCGACATCCTCTATATCGATCTACCACCAGGGACCGGAGATCTAGCAATTTCTCTCGGGCAGCTTGTTCCTTCATCAGAAATTATTGTTGTGACCACACCTCAAATTGCTGCAGCAGAAGTTGCAGAACGCGCTGGAAGAATTGCACATCAAATCCACCAACGTGTGATTGGTGTAATCGAAAATATGTCTGCGTATCCATGCGCTAAGTGCGGCGAACTCACCTCGCTCTTCGGCGAAGGTGGAGGAGAAGAGACATCGCGACGTTTAACCCAACTCATCGGTGCCGATGTTCCGCTACTTGGAAAGATTCCGTTTAGCCCAGAACTTCGTGAAGGTGGAGATGCCGGAGCGCCGGTAGTTATCTCATCTCCCGATAGCCCTAGCGCTCAGGCGATTAACGAAATTGTGGCAAAGCTGATTGTGCGCGAGAAATCGCTACTTGGCGTCAGACTCGGGCTTGCGTAACTCTTCCACAATCTCTTTTGCAAGATCGCCAAGTTCATTACGTAGGTAATCACGAGTCGCAACATCTCCAAGTGCAATACGCAAACTTGCGAGTTCGCGTGTGAGATATTCGGTATCAGCAATACTGCGCGCATTTTGGGCACGATCTTCATTGAGCGCAATGCGGTCGCGGTCGGCCTGTCGATTTTGCGCTAGCAAAATCAGAGGTGCTGCATACGAAGCTTGGAGCGAGAGTATGAGAGTGAGAAAGATAAATGGATATTCATCGAACCGAATAGAACGTGGTGCTAGTGAATTCCAGAGTACCCAGCTGAGAACAAAGGCAGTCATATAAACCAAGAAGCGAGCAGTTCCTAAGAAACGCGCAAATCGTTCAGAGAGACGGCCGAAAGTTTCCGGGTCAATATTTCCGCGAAGTGAACGACGTGTCTCGCGCGGTGTATCCAATCCAAAGTTGCGTGCCATCGTTACACCTCCTCGGTGAAATTAGTATCGATGCTCTCGAGCGCAGCCGTAGTGGCAGCAGAATCTCTATGATCGTGGCGCCAGTTGGTAGGCAACAAGTGATCTAGTACGTCATCGACAGTGACCGCGCCTAAGAGACGGTCATTTGCATCGATCACAGGTAGCGAGAGCAAGTTATAACTAGCTAAGTATGACGAAACAGCATGCAATGATGCGTCGGGATTAACTCCCTGCGTATTTGTATCAACAATTGAGCCCAAGAGCGTTGCCGGCGGTTCGCGCAAGAGGCGTTGGTAATGAACCATTCCGATGAAACGTCCAGTGGGAGTTTCCAGGGGCTGACGAGCGATAAATACTTGTGAAGCCAGTGCCGGCGATATTTCACTCTGGCGCACAGCTGCGAGCGCATCTGCGACCGTGGAATCAGCAGTCATCACAATTGGTTCGGTCGTCATCATTCCACCTGCTGAGTAATCTTCATATGTCATCAAACGAAGGACATCTTCAGCATCTTCGGGATCCATCAGACCAATGAGCTCTTGAGCGCGCTCTTCGCCAATTTCGCGGAGCAAGTCAGCGGCATCATCAGGATCCATCTCTTCCAGAATATCTGCAGCTCGCTCGCCTTCCAGCTCCGCCAGAAGAGCTACTCGCTCTGATTCATCCATCTCTTCGAGTACATCTGCAAGTCGCTCATCATCGAGAGCGCGCGCGACTTCAACGCGACGCTTTGGTGCAAGGTCTTGAATTACGGTCGCTAGGTCTGCAGCACGTAGATTGCCAAGTGTTGATAGCAGATTTGCTACACCTTGATTAGATTCGTGAAGCGCAAATCCAGTAACTTCTTCCCACGTCACAGTAGATGTTGCACCCTTACGTCGCAGGCCACGACCCTTGCGCATAATGTGAACACGAGTAATGAGCCAGTCGCCAGTGCGATTCTGCTCCATCGCCATATCTTCGACTAGTACTTCCTCGCCGCTTTCGACAAGTGAAATGGTGCGATCAAGTAATTCCCCAAGAACCAGGATTTCACCAGTGCGCGTTTCAAAGCGGCGCATATTAAGGAGCCCAGTAATGACAACGGTTCCTGATTCAATAGATGTCACACGAGTAATCGGAACAAAAACCCGGCGACGCAATGGAACTTCGACAACCAGACCGAGCACTCGTGGTGATTGATTATTAGAACGAAGGGTCGCGACAGCATCGCGCACCTTGCCGACTGGATCTCCATTTGGGTCAAAGACCGCTGTGCCAGCAAGACGGGCGAGAAATATGCGATTAAAGTTATTTCCGCTCATGGGATAAGAGTAACGCGTGGGGTATCGGCTAGGTTTGCCTAATGTCCTCGCCGCTGAATAGAACCGTTGATAATCACACGGAACTGCCTGCCCGACCTGACCTCATCCGCCTCATTATTGGAATCTTTGGAATTGGTTCATCTGGCCCGCTGATAGCAATCAGTGCGATGCCTGTACCGACCTTGATCTTCTGGAGAAATCTCGGTGGATCATTGGTCACATTTCCTTTTGCGCTACGCCACAGATTGCATCGCACTGGAGTCAGATGGGCAATCCTTGCGGGCGTTGTACTAGCAGTGCACTTTGTTGGATTCTTCATCTCCATGCGCATGACGAGCGTGACTGCAGGTACGGCCATCGTTGCGACACAACCAATCTTTGCTGCGTTATTCGTCAAACTTACTGGCGGACATATCCCGACTAAAGCGTGGCTTGGCATGCTCATTAGTTTTACTGGAGTGTTACTTGTGACAGGAATCGATCTACACCTTGATCGCCGCTCATTCTTAGGAGATATAGCGGCTCTGATTTCTGGCTCACTTGCAGCTGCCTATATGTTGATTGGCTCTCGCGCTCAGCAAACCCTTGCAACAACTTCTTATACAACCATCTGCTACTTCGTCTGTGCTGCAACTGCTCTACCCATGGCGCTTTTGAGCGGCTCAGAAATTATTCATTTTGCAGCCCGGCAATGGTGGATTTTGCTCGCCCTTATTCTTGGCGCTCAGATTTTGGGCCATACGATGTTTAATCTCACTTTAAAACGCGTCTCACCAGCTGTGGTCTCCATGATTGTCTTCTTTGAAGTACCGGTTGCGGCACTTCTTTCACTTATCTTCAAAGTAGGAAAGCAACCGACGCTCACAATTATTCCGGGGGTTATTTTAATTCTGCTCGGATGTATCCTCGTCGTATTACGTACTCGTACTCAGATTGTGATGACTGAAGAATGATTGATCTCCACACCCACACAACGTGCAGCGATGGAACCGATACGCCCTTTGCGCTCGTGAAGAAAGCGCTAGCAGCAGGGGTAACGACACTTGCTATTACTGATCATGATTCTACAGCGGGTTGGAACGAGGCAATCACTGCAATGCAACCGCAGATTGAATTAGTCCTGGGTGCAGAAATTTCTTGTCTGACTCTCGATGGCATTAGCGTGCACATGCTTGGGCTCTTATTCGATGGCGAAGATACTGCGATGCAGCAACTTCTGGCTGACTCTCGCGACACTCGCATTCCCCGGATGCGCAAGATGGTGGAACTTTTACAGGCCGACGGAATTCACATTTCACTGGACGATGTCTATAAAGCCACACCAACCGGAGCAACTGTTGGTAGACCGCACTTAGCTGATGCCCTAGTTGCAAATGGTGTCGTTGCCAGCAGAGATGAAGCATTTCTGGATCTACTCAATAATGAATCTAAATATTATGTAACCCATGCCGCACCTACTCCAGTCGATGCCATCACAGCGATTCGAAGTGCTGGGGGAGTAGCGGTGATTGCACACCCCTTTGCCTCGCGGCGTGGCCAAACCCTCGATGCCTCCACCTTTGCAGACCTTCTTGCAGCAGGTCTCAATGGAATTGAAGTGCACCATCGCGATCAAAGCGCAGAAGAACAAGCATCGCTGAGCGCAATTGCCCACGAACTCGATCTCGTGATTACTGGATCAAGTGATTATCACGGAACCGGAAAGCTCAATGGGTTAGCAGAAAATGTAACTGATAAGGAAGAATGGCTTCGGCTTGAGTCACAAGCAAATGCGCGAAGGGTTGTTACGAAGTGAATTCATTAGGAGCAGTTACCTTTGCGACACAGGCTTTTGTCACTCTCTTTGTGATTATGGATCCTCCTGGTGCAACTCCGATCTTTTTAGGTCTGGTTGGAAGTAAGCCACAGCGCGAGCGAGTTCGTCTGGCCTGGCAAGCAGCCGGTGTGTCTCTCTTTGTCATTGCAACTTTTGCCATCTTCGGTCGATTAATTCTCAATTACATGAATGTCTCCATTGAAGCGTTGCAAGCTGCAGGAGGACTCCTTCTGCTCTATGTAGCGCTCCAGCTTCTCACCGGAAATAAAAACGCGGGCACTGAGAGTTCAAGCGAGAATATCGGCATGGTTCCACTAGGAACTCCACTACTTGCCGGTCCTGGTGCAATTGTTGCCACGATGATTTATGTGCAGAAGGCGCAAACTCATTCTCAGATAATTGGACTCATTGTTGCTATTTTGGCGGTCCATATCATTATCGGCACAGTATTGATGGCTTCGACAAAAATCGTCACGATTATTAAGGAATCAGGCGTTACCTTGCTCGCAAGTATTGCTGGACTTTTACTTGCAGCGATTGCCGTTCAGATGTTGGCAAATGCGATTAAGGTCTTTGCGGCGAATTAACTGGTAATTCTTTTAGTGCGAGTACGTTCGCGCTTTACCCGCGGCTCAGTCGATTTCTTATCCTGCACAGGCGTTGCGGTCTTTACCTTCGCTGTTTTTTCAGCTTGAGGAGCTTTCGGCTTTGTCATGCGCCCAGTTGATCCTGCAGGAATATTAAGCATTTCGTAGAGATGTTCTGATGAAGAATAGGTTTCAACGGGTTCTGGTAGACCCAAGACAAGTGCGGTATCAATCATCTTCCAGCGTGCTAGATCATCCCAATCAACGAAGGTCACAGCAATTCCATGTGCTCCAGCTCGTGCGGTACGGCCGATACGGTGCACGTATGTCTTTTCATCTTCAGGGCATTGGTAGTTAATGACGTGGGTAATTCCATCAATATCGATACCGCGTGCTGCTACATCGGTTGCGATAAGAACATCTGACTTACCAGCTTTAAAGTCATTGAGCGCTTTTTCGCGCGCAGATTGCCCAAGATCACCATGAATGGTTGCGGCACGGAAACCGCGCTCTGCTAGGTCATCAGATGTCTTTTGCGCTGTGCGCTTTGTGCGACAGAAAACGATTGTTGGGCCGCGACCATCTGCCTGCAAAATACGTGCCAGCATCTCAATCTTGTCCATGGCATGGGCGCGAACAACAAATTGTTCGATACGAGAGACAACTGCGCCTTCATCTTCATTATCTTGAGTACGAATATGTACTGGCTGATTCATGAAGCGACGAGCAAGCGCGATAATGTCGCCAGGCATAGTTGCTGAGAAGAGCATTGTCTGTTGTCTAGCCGGAGTGCTGGTAAAAATCTTTTCTACATCAGGCAAAAAACCGAGATCGAGCATCTCATCGGCCTCATCGAGCACCACGCGAGAAACAAATTTGAGTGTGAGCTGTCCTTGGCGATAGAGATCGAGCAGGCGGCCAGGAGTTCCGACAACGATTTCAACACCGTTGTTCAGCGCTTCGATTTGTGGTTCAAAGGCGCGACCACCGTAGACAGCGAGTGTGCGAATTCCGCGGTTAAATGAGAGCTCTTCAATATCTTTGGTTACCTGTACGCAGAGTTCGCGAGTGGGAACGACGACAAGTACTTGGGGCTTACCTTGGTTAGGAAGCTGACCCCAATCTGCATCATTGGGAGCAATTACTCGCTCGATGACAGGGATACCGAAGGCCAGGGTCTTTCCAGTTCCGGTCTTGGCCTGTCCGATGACATCGCCATCTGCAAGAGCAATCGGCATCACCATCTCTTGAATCGGAAATGGTGAGGTAAAGCCGTGTTCGGAGAGGGCTGCGATGGTTTCCTTACGAAGAGGAAGATCTGCGAAAGTCAGACTCACTTACACAACGCCGAAACCGACGCGGCGTTCAGCTGGTTCGCCAATTTCGACATAACCAATCTTGTCCGCAGGGACGATGATCTCGTGTCCCTGTACATCTTGCAGGCTTAAGGGAGTTTGCGCTGAAAGAGCTGCAGTCACTGCGCTCTTAATTTCAGCCGGAGTTGAAGGACAATCAAAAGAGAGCTCACTTCCCACATTGGTAATTGAGATGCGAACTTTTGATGCCTTTTCAGATTTCTTTGAACTCATGTACCTATCTTATTCGCTAAGAGTCTGTACGGGGAAATCCAGATATTCCTCGCCACATCAGGTTCTCAACGAGCTCCATCGCCTGTTTGCGAGTGAGTTTGCTATCTCGTTCCAGCCAATGGCGGGCCGTGACTTGTACATAGCCGATCAATCCGACGCCAAGCATCATCGCTGCTTCTTTGGGAAGGCCGGTGTCATTTGAAATCACACCTGAAACAGCGGCAGCACAGTCATATGTCATGCGATTGAGTCTTTCGCGCACTTGTGGCTCAACGCTCATATCGCTCTCAAAAAGAAGCCTAAATGCTTCACCTTCATTTTCAATAAAGTTGAAATATGCCTCGATGGTGACATGCACTCTTTGTTCATTATCCGGAGTTGAAGAGATTGCCTTCTGGATTTCATAGACGAGTGAATCAATGTGGAGATCGAGAACTGCTAGATAGAGATCAAGCTTTGAGGGAAAGTGCTGATATAAAACGGGCTTACTCACATTTGCGCGATCTGCAATTTCATCCATCGCCGCTGAGTGATATCCGGCAGCGGTAAAAACTTCGAGAGCAGCAGCAAGCAAAATTGCGCGACGTTCGTCACGAGGCAGACGTGATTTATCTGAACGCGAATTGTTTGCAGATGCAGTATCGATACTCATTATGCGAATCGTACTGAATTCGCCACGAAAGGCACAGTACGGCAGAATTACCGCTATGAAGACCCCTCCACTGGTTACGCCCGGACCTGCTCTTACCGTTGATGAAGTGCGCCGTTATAGCCGCCACTTGATCATCCCTGATGTAGCAATGGCGGGGCAGCAGCGCATGATGAACGCGAAAGTTCTCTGTGTTGGCGCCGGCGGGTTGGGCTCTCCAGCGCTGATGTACCTCGCTGCAGCTGGTGTAGGAACGCTCGGTATCGTTGAATTCGATACTGTCGATGAATCGAATTTGCAACGTCAAATTATTCACGGTCAATCAGATATTGGAAAGAGCAAAGCAGTAAGCGCTAAAGAGAAAATTGCGGAAATTAATCCTTATGTAAAGGTAGTTTTGCATGAGACTCGTTTAGATAATTCCAATGTCATGGAGATTTTCTCTCAATATGACATCATCGTTGACGGCACAGATAATTTTGCGACTCGCTATCTCGTCAACGATGCCTGTGTTCTCTTGAAAAAACCTTATGTATGGGGTTCTATCTATCGCTTTGATGGCCAAGCCAGTGTTTTCTGGGCAGAGTACGGACCTTGCTACCGCTGTCTCTATCCAGAGCCACCACCTCCCGGAATGGTGCCAAGTTGCGCCGAAGGTGGAGTACTAGGAGTTCTCTGCGCAACGATTGGTTCAATACAAACTACCGAGGCAATCAAAGTTCTTACTGGCGTTGGCGAACCACTTATCGGTTCGTTGATGGTCTATGACGCACTGGATATGACCTTCCGAAAGATTAAAGTTCGCAAGGATCCAAACTGTCCTCTCTGTAGCGAGAACGCCACCCAGAAAGAGCTGCTTCCTGATTATGAAGCCTTCTGCGGAACTCTCTCTGATGCAGCCCAAGCTGCAAGTGCAGGTTCAACTATTACAGTGCAAGAACTCAAATCTAAGATTGATGCGAAGGAAGATTTCTATCTCATTGATGTGCGCGAGCCAAGTGAGTACGAGATTGTCAATATTCCAACTGCGCATTTAATTCCTAAGCAAGGCTTTATCGACGGCAGCGTCTTAGCAACTTTGCCGCAAGATAAACCGATAGTTCTTCACTGCAAGAGCGGCGTGCGATCTGCAGAGTGCCTGGCGATTCTGAAAGGCGCTGGCTTCGCTGGTGCTTCACATGTTGCAGGCGGAGTTATTGCGTGGGCGAAACAAATCGATACAACGCTTCCGGTCTATTAATGAAGAATTCTTATCAGGGCTATCGCATGCTGCTAGTGCATGCCCATCCCGATGACGAGACCATTAATAATGGAAGCACCATGGCGATGTATGCCGCGTTGGGCGCTGATGTAACTTTGGTGACCTGCACTCGTGGCGAGGAAGGTGAAGTGCTTGTGCCAGCTTTGGCACATCTGGCAGCCAGTGCAACTGATTCTCTTGGAACACATCGCGTGGGAGAACTTGCAGAGGCGATGCAGGCGCTTGGTATTGCCGACCATCGTTTCCTCGGTGATACCGCAAAGCAATATCGCGATAGCGGCATGATGGGAACAGAACCCAATAAACGCCCCGATACATTCTGGAACGCTAATTTTGACGAAGCAACCAGTTATCTCGTGAAGGTGATTGAAGAAGTAAAGCCACATGTATTAATTACCTACGATGAAATTGGTGGGTATGGACATCCCGACCATATTCAAGCTCATCGCGTTGCCATGGCCGCTTCTGAGAAGTCATCATGGGATATTCCGAAAATTTATTGGAACGTCATGCCGAAATCTGTCATCCAAGAAGGTATCGATGCCATGAAGAAGATTGGCTCTGACTTTATGGGGGCAGAAAGTGCCGATGACCTTCCTTTTGCTAAAGATGATTCCTTTGTCCACGCACGTATAGATGGCAATAACTATGTGAATCAGAAGATGGATGCGATGCGCGCACACGCAACGCAGATCGAAGTCGATGGACCTTTCTTTGCTCTCTCCAATAATTTAGGGCTACAAGTCTGGGGATTTGAGTACTACACATTGGTCAAAGGTTCCAAGAGCGAGCCTTTTGATGAAGCAGGCCATGAAACAGATCTCTTCGCAGGTATCGCACTGTAAATGAAGGCTTTATTCTCATTCGTCTTTGGGGCGATTATTGCAATAGCGGCAACTCTGATTCATCAGACTCTTCCTCCGGTTGGTGTAGCAATTGCGATTCTTGCAACGTATTGTGCAATCTGGTGGCTCGGCCGGTATTTCGGCAAGCGCCGCTACAAAATTGTTGGGCTCATCGGTTGGTTCTTAGTGATTGCAAAGGCCGGATCCTTTGGAGCTGGCCATGAACTACTTATTCAAGGTGATAATCCAGGAAGTTCACTCTTAACAATTGGTTTCATTGCCGGACTTGTTGCAGTAGTACAACGAGTTTAAATTACTTCCAGCGCCAACTTTGGCCTTCCGCACTATCGCTAATTTCAATTCCTGCCGCATCAAGTTGGCTACGAATCGCATCACTTGCCGCCCAATCTTTATTGGCCCGTGCCTGCACGCGATCTGCCAGGAGCGCTTCTAATTCAGGTGTGAGTGGTTTCTCTTCAGGGGCGCGGTCTACATCTAAACCGAGAACTTGATCAGCGAAGAGGAATAGCGCCCGTCGATCTAAGGCACCGATTGTCACATCCTTCTCGATAGTTCGCAGCCGCTGCATGGCTCGAGGAGTATCAAGATCTGTAGTGAATGCATCGCTCAGCTCTTGATCAAATTTCAGATCACTAGCATTTCCCGCATCGGCAACTAATCTGCGCCAGCGTTTGAGAGTTGTGTGGGCCGCTTCGAGCGATGCCCAACTCAGATCCATCTGCGAGCGATAGCGATTTTCGAGAAAGGTAAAGCGCAGGGCGAGTGGATCGAGGCCACGAGCGATGATGTCTGAGAGAAGAACTACGTTGCCCGCGCTCTTCGACATCTTTCTCCCTTCAAAGAGAAGGTGTTCGCCATGTACCCAGGTAGTAACAGTTTCATCACCAGTCAGTGAATTAGATTGCGCTCGTTCATTTTCGTGGTGCGGAAACCGTAGATCGATTCCACCCACATGGAGATCGACATGTGCGTTGAGGAGATTGATAGACATTGCTGTGCACTCGATATGCCATCCGGGAAATCCTGCGCCCCACGGTGAATCCCAGATCATCTTGGTGCGCCCACCAGCTAACTTCCAGAGCGCCCAATCTGCGTGAAAATTCTTGCCGCCTTCATCGGTAAATTCATATCTATGTCCTGGCTTAAGAGCATCGAGACGATTTCCACTGAGTGCGCCGTAGGTCGGAAATGATGTGGCATCGAAGTAGACCGAGCCGTCTGTTCCTACATATGCATTCTTGCTCTCGATAAGTTGCGTGATGGACGAAATCATTTCTGGCATCGTCTCTGAGGCGCGCGGATAACTTTCGGCCGGAATAATATTAAGTAGCGCTGTGTCGGTATGGAAACGCGCTTCAAAGGTTCGAGCTATTTCAAATGGGTCGACCTTTGTCTTTTCAGATTCTTGAAGTAATTTATCTTGACCTTCAAAATCATCGGCCATATGGCCTACATCAGTAATGTTTTGAACGAGCTGCACATCAAGACCAGTCAGCTGAATAGTTCGACTAATTAAGTCGGCGAGGAGAAATGTTCGCAGATTTCCAACGTGGGCATCGCGATAGACAGTCGGTCCACAGCAGTACATGGTGACCGCACCATCTCTACCTGCAACGTTCTGCAATTGCCGCGTCATCGTGTCATAGATAGTGAGCCGGCCCGCAGATTGGTCGCGCCTGTTAAAGACCGGAATTACACGGAAGGCAACCACATCATCGAGATTGAAGTGAATAGTTTCTGATCGACGATTGATGAGGGCAGTCTCACTCTGTAAAACGCCAACGCTATCGCTGTAGGTGCCATCGCTATTGCGGAGCCTGATGGTCACCCGCTTGCCAAGGGCCAGAGATATCTGAGTGCGCAAACTCATCTCGGCCATGGATTAACCATAATCGTGCATGAGCGCTCCCGCAGGGTTAGAATTACCGCCTACCGTTTCCAGTCTTATGGAGGATCTTTCGTGACATATGTAATCGCTGAACCTTGCGTCGATGTAAAAGATAAGTCATGCCGCGAAGAGTGCCCAGTCGATTGCATCTACGACGGAACACGCATGCTCTACATCCAGCCTGACGAATGTGTCGACTGCGGAGCCTGCGAACCTGTCTGCCCTGTTGAAGCTATCTATTATGAAGATGATGTTCCAGGACAGTGGCAGAGCTACAAGAAGATTAATACTGAATTCTTTATCGAACTCGGTTCACCTGGGGGAGCATCCAAGGTCGGCGAGACAAATACCGACCATGCAGATGTAACGGCTCTTGCGCCAAAAACTTCCTGATTTTCCGTGGGATGCCTTAGCACCATATGGCGCTATCGCTCGAACACATCCAGAAGGCGCCATTGATTTATCTGTTGGAACACCAGTAGATCCCACACCCGAATTTATTCAAAGCGCATTTAGCGCAGCCGCCAACTCACCGAGTTATCCAGTTACTGTCGGAACACCGGAACTGCGCGATGCAATCACTACGTGGGCCAAGCAGACTCTCGGTGCAACGGGAGACTTTGGTGTACTTCCATTGATTGGGTCAAAAGAGTTTGTCGCATGGCTTCCCACTTTTATTGAAGCACAGAGCGTTTTATATCCTGATGTTGCTTACCCGACGTATCTCGTTGGCGCGCTGCTCGCCGAATCTGCGCCAACTGCGGTAAATCTCGATGCCTCGAACTGGCCAGTTGCAGATATGGCCTGGGTGAATTCGCCTTCTAATCCAACCGGTCGAGTGCACTCTGCATCGGAGTATCGCAGCGCTATTGCGTGGTCCCGAAAAAATAAGAGCGTTCTAGTATCTGATGAGTGTTACCTCGAATTTGGTGACTCGGTTAAGCCGACCTCAATCTTTCACCATACAGATGGTGATAACACCAATATTCTCGGTGTCTACTCGCTCTCCAAAAGATCTTCCATGGCGGGATACCGCGCTGCATTTGTTGTAGGTGACCCACAACTGATTGCCAAGATTCTGGAAGTTCGTAAACATGCCGGAATGATGGTTCCACTTCCTGTACAAAAGGCGATGGTGGCCGCTCTTTCCGATGACACTCATGTCGCCGAACAACGCGCTCGCTATAACGCACGTCGCGCCAAGCTTGTACCTGCGCTTATCTCGGCAGGATTTACGATTGAGAACTCTGAAGCAGGGCTCTATATCTGGGCAAGCCGCAATGAGAATTGTTGGGACTCTGTTGCGTGGCTAGCAGATCTGGGCATCATCGCTACACCCGGAATCTTCTACGGCGAACTCGGTGCTCGCTATATACGTATCGCCATGACCGCTACCGATGAGCAGATACATACTGCGGCCGATCGAATTCACGCCAAGATGGGGGCATAAGTGGCGGTCGGAATTCTCTTAGTTGGAGGTTTTGGCACTCGCCTGAAACCACTTACTGATGAATACCCGAAACCGATGTTGCCAGTCGCCGGGCTCCCTGTTACTGAACATCAAATTCTGGCAGCGAAGAAAGCCGGAATTCACACTTTAGTTTTAGCAACTTCCTATCTTGCGGAAATTTTTACTCCGTACTTTGGAGATGGAAGTAAGTGGGGAATGAAGATTCTCTATGCTGTTGAAAAAGAGCCACTTGGAACTGGTGGTGCAATTGCCAATGCTGCGCAGCTACTTGGCCGCGACGAACCAATTGTTATTTTCAATGGCGATGTCTTGAGTCGCCATTCCATCGCAGATCAAATTGCCTTTCATGAAAGCAAGCAAGCCGATGCCACACTTCACTTGATTGATGTAGCTGATGCTCGCGCCTTTGGCTGTGTACCTACCGATACTGACGGCAGAGTCACTGCATTTTTAGAGAAGATGGATAACCCGGTAACGAACTCAATCAATGCCGGCTGTTACATCTTTAACCCCGCAATCATTGATCAGATTCCACTTGGAAAGGTCGTTAGCGTCGAACGCGAAACTTTCCCTGGACTCGTTGCCAGTGGTCGCCCTGTTTATGGTTATAAAGAGCAGTCGTACTGGCTTGATGTCGGTACGCCGGCTGCCTTATTTAAAGGCTCACGAGATCTGATTGCTGGTGATTTTCAGGCCATGCCCGGCACCACCATTGCACCCGATGCAACCATTATTGGTGGCACCTCTATCGGCACCGGTTGCGCAATTGCATCCGGAGCCACTCTCGATGATTGCATCGTCGGCGATGGAGTAACGATTGGCGCTGGCGCACATTTATCGCACTGCTTCATCGCACATGGCACCGAGATTGCGCCCGGAACAGTAAAAAGCGGCCGTTACCTCTCGAAAAAGCTAGATTTACCGATTTCACTCTAAAAAATTGCGGATTTATGCGTAAATTTTCCGCGAAAGTCTCTACCTCGGGGTTGACTCAGAGGGATTACACGGGTGTAATTCATACCTAGAGAACGCACTTCATAGCGGAGTGTGCCCCCTAATGACTTGAGGAGATTTGCGAATGCCAATCCGCCCAGAAGGAACATCAACTGGCAAGCCATCAGCCCCCACTGCTGGACCAACTATCCAACTCGCTAGCGGAGAGAATATTGAACTCTCCTGGCAGGAGCGCTCACTCTGCGCTCAAACAGATCCGGAAGCTTTCTTCCCTGAAAAGGGCGGTTCAACCCGTGAAGCCAAGCGCGTCTGTCTCTCATGCGAAGTTCGCCAAGAGTGTCTTGAATACGCGCTCGCTCACGATGAGCGATTTGGTATTTGGGGCGGTCTCTCCGAGCGTGAGCGCCGTCGTTTGAAGCGTCGCCCTGCTTAATTGCAGGTACTTCGCCTACCTCACTATTTCAGACGATAAGTTTCCCTTATGAGTTCGCAGCGCGTTACTGCACTTCTCGTTGTTCATGATGGAGCAACGTGGCTGCCAGAAGTTGTTGCATCAATAACTTCGCAAACACACCCTGCTGATCGCATCGTTGCCATTGATACAGGTTCAGTTGATGCCTCACCTAAATTGCTCAAAGGCGCTCGCATCCCAACCATTACCCTCGAACGCGATGCAGGTTTTGGTGAAGCAATTGCACGAGGTGTTGAACAACTTCCCGCGATGATTGATGGAGTTCACGAGTGGCTCTGGATTCTGCATGATGATTGCCTCTTACATCCGGGTGCACTTGAAGCACTCCTCGCATCAATTGCAGATCGACCTAACGTTGTCATGGCCGGACCTAAATTATTAGGCTGGCACGATAAATCTCATCTCCTGGAAGCTGGAATCAGTATCGGCTCAAACGGAGCGCGTTGGACCGGTTTAGAAACCGCCGAATATGATCAAGGCCAACGAGATGGAATTACTGAAGTTCTCTCCGTAAGTACAGCCGGTGCATTGATTCGGCGCGATGTTTTCGAAGAACTAGGCGGCTTTGATCAGAACCTCGAGCTCTTCCGCGATGACGTTGATTTTGGTTGGCGAGTTCGCGTTGCCGGACACTCTGTAATCGCTGTCACCGATGCCATCGGATATCACGCGCAAGCAGCTGCAACCGAGCGACGAACTATCGATGTGAAAGGTGCGCTTCTTCATCGCCCACTCTTACTTGATCGTCAAAATGCGGCCTATGTTCTACTCGCTAATTCAAGTTTCTGGACTCTTCCCTGGCTTTCTCTGCAATTACTTTTTGGGGCGCTCATTCGGGCTATTGGATATCTCTTCGCCAAGTTGCCTGGCTATGCAAGTGATGAGCTACTTGCTGTAGCAACGCTCCTTATTCATCCGGCAGAACTTATTGCGGCACGAAAATTGCGAAAGCAGCATCGCCTGGTATCAAGTCGCGTCGTCCAAGAATTTATTCCACCTCGTGCCACACAGCTTCGTAGTGCGATTGCCCGCAATCTCAATCGTTTCCGAGACTTTGCACTTCCCGATCGCAACTCTGATCTTGAACCTGCGGTAAGTGATTTAACAATCAATGAAGATGAAGATTTACTGACACCAGCAACTACACAATCATGGAGATCGCTCTTCACGCGACCACTTGTTGCCGCCACGACCTTAATCGCAGTTCTCACACTTATCTGGACGCGCCATCGACTGGGCCCCATTTCTGGCGGAGCACTTGCCCAATCTCCACATCACTATAAAGAGTTGGTAAAGCTCTATCTTTCGAGTTGGCATGAAATTGGAATGGGAAGTGGTTTATCGACGCCTCCATGGATTCTGCTACTGCTTCTTGCTTCCGTAGTGACATTGGGAAATATCGCGCTCTTCATTACGTTCTTCTTTCTCACTGCTCCCTTTATCTTGCTCTTCACGTCTAATAAATATCTCAGTCGATACACTTCAAATAAGTGGCTCGCATCAGGGGCCGCCACGCTCTATGCCTTGTCACCAGTCTCTTTAGCGGCAATTAATTCAGGGCGCCTGGGAGTCGTTATTTTTCTGGCACTCATTCCATTCTTTATCGGCGCACTTGGACAATGGATAGATATCGAAAACCGCTCGTGGCGCAGCGTTTTCGCGTACTCACTCTTTATCTGGATCCTCTTCGCCTTCAATCCATCGGTACTTTTGATTATTGGCTTGGGAGTTGCGTTTACGGTTACCAAAGATTTGATCGCAGCTCATCGTAATTACCGCGATCGCCTCTTTCTCGAACGCCTCAAGCGGCGCATGACTTTCATTGTTATTCCGTTTTTACTTTCGGCTCCTGGATCGTTCTCATTCTTTGTACACCCAACCCAGTTATGGGGAGATATTGGATTCGCACTTGCCGGTGGTGGACCCAACCTTGCGTTGATCGCTAATCCTGGGGGACCCGGTTCACTTCCGTGGTGGTGCCTCAGCCCCATTTCAGTAATCCTCTTGGTCACATATTTCTCATCAACCGCAGCTCGCAGATTCGCAACGTTGGGGCTGGCATTTATCCTCGGCGGAACTCTGGTCAGTTCTCTTACTGTCACCGGAAATGGCTCTACAGATTCAACGCGCGCCTTCGCGGGAACATTCATTGCAGTAGCAACGCTACTTTCGATTACAGCGGCAGTGGTGATGTTCGACAAGATCAAAGCTCGACTTGAACAATCTAATTTAAATTTCCGCCACATCTCAATCGCCGCAATCTTGGCAGTTACCGTCGCATACACAGCTACCTCAATCTTCTGGTTAGCCAGCGCCGGTGCAGACTCACCATTACGCACATCATCTTCTCAAGTGCTGCCAGCATTTCTATCTATTGAGAAAGATGCCAAGACGGTTGTGTTACGCCCCTATAACCACAACGGTGAGATCGCGATTTCATATTACACTTCGCGAGGCAGAGAGATATCGCTGGGAGAAACTGAGCTCGTACCGAAAGATAACTCTGATATTACGGCGGCAATAGAAGGTTTAGTAGATAACACCGGAGTTTCATCGAGCAAAGTATTTGCTACATATGGAATTAAATATGTCTTTCTCAAGAGTCCGGTAGATCTTAAAATTGCCCAGACAATCGATGGCCTAGGTGGATTTAATCGAACTTCATCAACGAGCGCTGGAATCGTATGGCGAGTCATTCAAGATACGGGAAGAATTATTTTTACAGACTATTCAGGCAACATAACTATCTTGCCATTTAAAGGTGTGAGCACTTATGTACCGGGCCCCGGAACTATCACGCTGACCGAAAATTACAGTGGCTCGTGGCAGATTATGCAGAATGGATATCGCCTACAAAAAGCACGAGATGATCATGGTCTCCCAACCTTTGCCGTCACTACTGGCGGCGATATTTCTATCTACCATGACGGAACTAAACGACGTGCCTGGATTTCATTCTTTCTCATCGTTCTGGTTACCGTAGTAGTGCTTGCCCTTCCTGCTGGTCGTCGTAAGAGCGAGATCTCTGAATCGGTGTTGGCATGAAACAACAACGCATAATCTCGCTGCTCGCATTTACGATTTCGGTGATCCTGCTGAGCAACATTCTCAACCACACTGTCTCAACGAGCAGATTCAAAGAGTCCTATCCAGCAGTGGTTTGCCCACCTAACACTGCTGGTCTTGCAACTGCCATCTCACTTACATCACAAAAAACCATGGCTCGCAAAACTGGAACTTCTTCGCTGACAACTTCTCCAGTTGGATTCTCGCGTTATGCGTTAGCGTCACAAGCTGCTGTGATTGAAGCGGGATCTGTGACTCCCATTGCGTGGCAAGTAAATACTGGGGTATGGGCTGGTTCGGTTCCATGTAGTTCACCGATTTCATCGCAATGGTTTATCGGTGCCACTGCCGATATCACCTCAAAGGGTTCACTCAATCTGGTAAATAGTGGTTTGGGTCGCGCTCTCGTTGAAATAACTATCTTTACTGAAAAAAGTGCACTCAACCCCGAGGTAATTTCTTTAAAGGCAAATTCTTATCAGCAGATTGCACTTCCCACACTTGCACCCGGTGCAAAAACAATTGCGATTCATTTACTCACGCGATCTGGGCGAGTAAATGGATTTGTTGTTGACGAACGCGGTAAAGGGTTGCGCGCATTAGGCGGCGATCTCGTAAACTCGACCGGAAATCCATCTACATCGATTCAAATTCCTGCGATTCCTCAACAAGCCAATAAGAAAACTTCGACTCCGCATACCCTCAGAATTCTCATCCCTGGAGATGTCGATGCGCACATTTCGGCTGAGATTCGCTCTACCGATGGCACATTCTCACCGGTGGGAATAGATGGCATTACCGTGGCGCATAAGAAAGTCGTAGAGATTCCGATGGATATCACAATGGCATCTGGAGTATTTGCACTTCATATCTCTTCAGATCAGCCGATCCTCGCTTCAGTATTCTCCAAGACTGTCGCAAGCGGGAAGAGCGACTTTGTCTGGAGTACCGCTGCAGATGAACTCTCAGACTTCACCTTGGCTACAACCGGATTATCACCAACGCTGGTCTTTACTGGCCGCTCCATCTCAGTGCAACTTGATCTGACTTACACAAATGGTTCTACGAAGACTGTGAAAATTTCCGACCAAGATATTGCAACCTTTGCAGCCCCTGCGAATCTTCGATCAGTTCGCTTTAGCGCCATCTCTGCCGGTACCTCAGGGGCGGCACTCATCTCCTCCTCAAGTGGGTATGGATATATTCCACTCAACCCCGGAAGTAAGCTCACTAAGTCATTTGTGCCATCTTCAAATATTCGAGTGCTCAATCCCTAACTTCTTATCTGACCACCACTAATCTTCTTGCTATGAGTACACAGGTACGTACCGGACGCGTCTGTTCGCGCGTCAGCTGTCGTGCGACCGCGTCAATGACGCTGACATATATCTACTCTGACTCCACTGCGGTTTTAGGACCGCTCGCAACATTCTCCGAACCACATTCTTATGATCTGTGCGAAAAACATTCAGCTCGACTGACCGTCCCCAACGGATGGCAGGTAATTCGCCAAGCTATTGATCTCGATACATCTGGACCAAGTGACGATGATTTAATGGCAATTGCAGATGCAGTTCGAGAAGTTGCCCAGCTTCCGCTAGAAGAAACAGCAGCAACAACTGCTGCACAAGCACCAGGCAATGTAGGGCGCCGCGGACACCTGCGCGCAGTTCCGTCGTAATTTCCCTTTCCAAGACCTTTATCCATACGATACTTATATGAGTCCATCTATTTTCAAGGCATATGACATCCGTGGCCTGGTTGATAAAGAGCTCACTGCAGATTTTGCATTTGCAACGGGCGTGGCAGTTGCGCGTTTCCTCGAACTAGAGCGCGAACCTGGCACCGTTGTTATCGGTGAAGATATGCGTCCATCATCACCCACGCTGGCAACCGCATTCGCAGCTGGCGTTACATCGCAAGGGCTTGATGTCATCCGCATCGGACTCGCTTCAACAGATATGTTGTATTTCGCCTCAGGAAAATTGAATCTTCCCGGAGCGATGTTTACGGCAAGTCATAACCCGGCTGCATACAACGGAATAAAGCTCTGTCTCAGTGGAGCACGTCCTATCGGTAAAGAATCTGGTTTGCTGACTATCGAAAAATTTGTCACAGAAGGAACTCCGATGGCGATGCGCAGCGCTGGAGTTGAGAAAGAACGCAATATGCTCGAAGAGTATGTAGATCACTTACTTACCCTGGTCGATGTCGCTGCGATTCGCCCACTCAAGATTGTGATTGATGCCGGTAATGGAATGGGCGGATATACCGCCCCTGCAGTCTTTCAGCGCCTGAACGCTGAAGTCATCGAGATGTACTTTGAATTAGATGGAACTTTTCCAAATCACGAAGCTAACCCCATCGAACCTGCGAACTTAAAAGATCTGCAGAAAGCCGTGAAGAAACATGGCGCTGATATCGGCTTGGCATTCGATGGCGATGCAGATCGCTGCTTCTTGGTCGATGAAAAGGGTGAGCTCGTTAATCCATCAGCTCTCACCGCACTCATCGCAACTCGCGAGCTGGCGCGCTACCCATCATCAAATATTATCTATAACTTAATCTCTTCTCGCGCCGTCAAGGAGGTCGTGGAAGAAAATGGTGGAACTGCAATTCGCTCCCGAGTCGGACATTCTTATATTAAGAAGTTGATGGCTGAAACCAATGCTGTCTTCGGGGGAGAGCACTCTGGACATTTCTACTTCCGTGACTTCTGGAAAGCAGATTCTGGAATGTTGGCAGCGCTGCACGCGATAGCCGCTCTTGGTGAAAGAAAGATAACTCTCTCGAAATTACTGGCCCCATTTAATCGCTATCACTCAAGCGGTGAAATAAATTCAACTGTGGCAGATGCGCAGAAAGCCATGGACTACATCGAAAAGGTCTATGGAAAGAAAGCCGGCGTCGAGGTCGATCACCTAGATGGACTTACTATCAATGGCGATACCTGGTGGTTCAACCTGCGCGCATCAAATACTGAGCCCCTCCTTCGACTCAACGTTGAGGCTTCAACGGCGAGCCAGATGAAGAAGGTGCGGGATGATGTACTTAACACCATTCGGGGAGACCTCGACATCCTCGTATTAATCTCTTAACTAGTACGCTATCCCCATTGCCGACTAGCACAGTAGAGCCCTACGCCGAAGGTCAAGCGAGAAAAAACAGCCGTTTTTACTAGGGAGATATATATGACAACTGTTAACACTGTTCCAAAGCACGACATTGCAGATGCTTCACTTGCCGCCGCTGGCCGCTTGAAGATTGAGTGGGCAGAGCGCAATATGCCTGTGCTTGCTCAAATCCGCGAACGTTTTGAAAAATCAAAGCCATTTACTGGCGTACGTATTGCAGCCTGTATGCACGTAACAACTGAGACAGCAAACTTGATGCGCGTACTTAAAGCAGGTGGCGCAGAGATTGCACTCTGTGCATCCAATCCACTTTCAACGCAGGATGACACAGCTGCCGCACTTGTCCACGAATACGGAATCTCAGTATTCGCACGTAACTCAGTTGATCGTGATGGCTATTACTCACATATCAATGCAGCTCTCGATATCGAACCACATCAGGTATTTGATGATGGCTGCGACCTTGTCAACACGCTTCACACAACCCGTAAAGAACTTCTTCCAAATATCACTGGTGGATGCGAAGAGACAACTACTGGCGTAATCCGCCTCAACCAGATGGCTAAAGATGGCGCACTCACATTCCCAATGATTGCGGTCAATGACACCGATACAAAGCACATGTTCGACAACCGTTACGGAACAGGTCAATCAACTCTCGATGCTGTATTCCGCGCAACTAACTTCCTCCTTGCGGGGCGCATCGTTGTCGTAGCCGGCTTTGGTTACTGCGGTAAGGGTGTTGCAGAACGCGCTAAGGGGATGGGTGCAGATGTCGTTGTCACTGAAATCGATCCTACAAAGGCACTTGATGCCATGATGCAAGGCTTCCGCGTGATGCCAATGATCGATGCAGCAAAGGTCGGAGATGTATTCATTACCGTCACCGGTAACCGCGATGTACTTCGCGACGAACATTTCGCGGTTATGAAGGATGGCGCAATCATGGCTAACTCTGGTCACTTCGATATCGAAATCGATGTTGCCTACCTCGAACAGAATTCAGTGAAGAAGAATGCCAAGATGCGCCACCAGACCGATGAATATGTCATGAAAGATGGACGTCGTCTGCTCCTCCTCGCAGAAGGACGTCTAGTCAATCTCGGAGCTGCAGAAGGCCACCCAGCATCAGTAATGGATATGTCATTCTCTGATCAGGCACTTACTGCTGAATACCTTGTTAAGGAAGCCAAGAATCTTCCTGCAGGTGTTCACGAAGTTCCTACATATATCGATAAGGAAGTTGCTTCACTCAAACTCAAGTCAATGGGCGGACGTATCGATGTGCTCACACCAGCACAAGATATGTACCTCAACTCTTGGGAGCACGGTTCCTAAATGACTCTGGTTATGGTCGTCGATGACGATCAAGACCTAGCAGAAATGCTTGGAATTGTTCTCACAAGTTCCGGCTTCGATGTAGATCTAGTAAGTCGTGGAGACGAGGCGCTGGAGGTATTTAGAAATAATCCTCCAGACCTTGTCTTACTCGATGTGATGCTGCCCGGAATTGATGGCATCGAGGTCTGCCGATTAATTAGGCAAGAATCTATGGTTCCTATAGTCATGCTTAGTGCTAAAGGTGAGACACAAGATATTGTGCGCGGCCTTGAAGCAGGCGCTGATGACTATATGCAGAAACCATTCCGCGACAAGGCCGAACTCATCGCACGAATTCGTACACGTTTACGTCGAACCAATGCCGATATCACTGGGCTGCTCACGATTGGTGACTTGGTTATCGATGTGACAGCGCACGAAGTACATCGCGGAACAACGCTGATTCAACTTACGCGACTCGAATTCGATCTCTTGGTTGCGCTAGCCAAAGATCCTGGTCGGGTTTTTACTCGCGATGCGCTCTTAAGCGAAGTCTGGGGCTATCGCCATAGCACAGATACCCGTCTTGTTAATGTTCACGTGCAACGCCTTCGCTCTAAAGTGGAACACAATCCCGAGAGCCCGGAAATCGTTATGACAGTTCGTGGCGTTGGATATAAGGCGGGCGGCCCAGCGTAAAGGGCACTCTTGCTATGAGGGGTATTCGTCAGGCACTTGCGCAATCACTTGCGACAAAAGTTATTCTTTCGACAGTGCTTCTCTCACTCGGAGTTGTATCACTGGCAGGTTCAGCCTTGTATTCACGGCTATCGGATGGAATTCGATCCGCCGGGCTCTCCTCTTCGATAGCTGAATCCAAATTCACCTTCTTTGATGCTGAATACAAGTTGGTGATTTCTCGAAATTCAACAGTTGAAGAACGTAAAAAGATTCTGGCAGATATCATCGTCAACTCCACAACCCAGATTGTGAAAGAGGCGCGACACGAAATTGCATTCGTTCGTTCAGCTCGGACCGCGCCCACAACCACCTCGTATGAGATGTCATCAGAGCTCGTCGACCCACAATCAATTCCGAATTCCTTACGTCAGCAAGTAGCAAAGAGCAGCGAGGTGAAGTACGCCTATGCCGATATCAAGCAGAAATCTGGTGGAGCTGAAAGTTCGCTAGTAGTAGGTAAGAGAGTCACCATTCCATCGGGTGGACTCTACGAAATGTATATCGTCTTTTCATTAGGTAACCAGCAAGCAACTCTCGAACTCATTAAGAACTCACTCCTTGTTGCCGGTCTAGCGTTAATTCTTCTTATCGCCTTGATTACATTCCTGGTAGTACGCCAAGTAGTTCGTCCAGTGCGTGATGCAGCTCGTATTGCGAATCAATTCACCGAAGGCGATTTCAGCCAGCGCATGGTGGTCAAATCTGAAGATGAGATGGCAACATTGGCGCGTTCATATAATGAAATGGCGCAATCCATCGAGAAGCAAATCTCTCGACTAGAAAACCTATCGCGCGTACAACAGCGCTTTGTTTCAGATGTTTCACACGAACTCCGCACGCCTCTCACAACACTGCGAATGGCATCTGAAGTCATCTATAACCAACGAACATCCTTTGAGCCTTTGGTTGCCCGAAGTTCCGAATTACTCTCTGCCCAAATTGAGCGCTTCGAAAGGCTCCTTGAAGATCTCCTTGAAGTCAGTAGATTCGATGCAGAAGTTGCGGTACTCGAACCTGTTGATTTTGATCTCGTCGCTCTTATAAAACGTTGCATCAAGGACTTCGAGCTAGGCGATGCTGACACTGATTCAGGTATTCGAGTGGTAGCTAACGAAGATATCGTCACCATCAAGGCGGATATACGCCGCGTCGAGAGAATTATGCGCAACTTGTTATCGAATGCGCTCGACCATGCCGATAATCAAGAAGTAGTCGTAACTATCGTTGCAACCGCGACCGAAGCTGGAATTGGAGTTCGTGATTTTGGTTCTGGGTTAGATGAATCCGCCCTCATTCGAGTATTTGATCGCTTCTGGCGTGCTGATCCTTCACGCGCACGAGTTCGTGGTGGTACAGGTTTGGGGCTTTCCATCGCTCTTGAGGATGCGCGATTACACAATGGCGAACTCGATGCCTGGGGCAGACCTGGCAAAGGTGCACACTTTGTACTCACTTTGCCGCGTATTGCCGGCGATTCGATTAATGGTCGTCCAATCAAGAGCACGCCAGAAGATTTCCACGAAGAAAATTTCTACCTCTAGCAATTTATTAATTCTCACTCATAATCCATGAGTGAAAAGTCTGCGCTCCCTTCAAGAGCTAATATTTCCTAGTCGGTGCATTGGCTGTTCAGCGCTCGGCTTAGAAATTTGTTCGATCTGTAGACGGTATTGGCATCCACATATATATCGCAGGTGGTCGCACACTTCTCCGCACTTTCCCATCTATTCGGCAATTCCATATTCACCCATTGCTGGCAAGGTAATTCTTGCGGCAAAAGAGCGTGGCCTCAGTAGCGCAGATAATCTCATCGTCAATGCGCTTGCGCACGCGCTGCGTTACTGCATCAAGGAGCATGGGCAAGGACTTTTGGTACCAATCCCATCTAGAAAATCAATTGCACGAATTCGCGGAAGACAGTTCATTACAGATTTATCGCATCAACTTTCAGAGATATCTGGATTACCAACATATGAGAATCTAAGTCACTTCAGGGTGGTCCGAGATCAATCATCACTGGCTGCTCACGATAGATTTGTAAATATAAGTGGAGCGCTGACATCCCTGAGATATCTCAGTGGAAAGGCCATTTTGATTGACGACCTCGTCACAACCGGGGCAACTATTAATGAAGCCGCACGCGCCCTTCGCGAGAAGGGGATTGAGGTCGCAGCCGCCGTAACTGCCTGCGTCGCTGAACCCCTAGTATAAGAGGGTTGATTTAGCGTCCTGCAGTAGAGCAACTGGAAGGTAGACCGATGGCTTCAATTCTCGATCGAATCATGCGAGCCGGCGAAGGAAAAATTCTTCGCGATCTCAGCAAGATCGTCGACCAGGTGAACGCTTTCGAAGCCTCGATTTCTCCACTCTCTGATGAGCAGTTGCGCTCCAAGACAACTGAATTTAAGTCTCGCCTTGAAAAAGGTGAAACTCTCGACGGTCTCCTACCTGAAGCATTTGCAGTTGTTCGCGAAGCTGCCAAGCGCACCTTGGGGCAACGCCATTACGACGTGCAGATAATGGGTGGCGCAGCGCTGCACTCAGGAAATATTGCAGAAATGCGTACCGGTGAAGGAAAGACTCTCGTCGCAACTCTGCCTTCCTATCTCAATGCGCTGGCCGGTAAAGGCGTTCACGTTGTTACAGTCAACGACTATCTCGCAGAGCGCGATAGCGAATGGATGGGCCGTATCCATCGTTTCCTCGGTTTAACAGTCGGGGTAATCCTTAACAGCATGACACCTGCAGAACGTCGCGCTGCATATCTTTCAGATATTACCTACGGTACAAATAATGAATTTGGTTTTGACTACCTACGCGACAATATGGCGTGGTCTCTCGAAGATTGTGTCCAACGCGAACACTTCTTCGCAGTCGTCGACGAAGTTGACTCAATCCTTATCGATGAAGCTCGCACGCCGCTGATCATCAGTGGACCCGCAGATAAGGCCACCAAGTGGTACGTCGAATTTGCCAATATCGCTACCAAGCTTGATCGCGATAAGCATTACGAAGTCGATGAGAAGAAGAAGACCATCGGAATCCTCGAAGAAGGCGTTACCAAGGTCGAAGAACTTCTCAAGATTGATAACCTTTACGAAGCAGCGAATACGACCCTTATTGGGTATCTCAATAATTCAGTACGTGCCAAGGAACTCTTTAAGCGCGATAAAGATTATGTAGTCATGAATGGCGAATTACTCATTGTCGATGAGCACACCGGACGTATGCTGGCTGGACGTCGCTATAGCGAAGGTCTCCACCAAGCTCTCGAAGCAAAAGAGCGTATTGAAATCAAAGATGAGAACCAGACTCTGGCTACGATCACATTGCAGAATTACTTCCGTCTCTATCAAACAATTTCCGGCATGACTGGTACTGCCATGACTGAGGCTTCAGAATTCCACCAGATTTATAAGCTCGGAGTTGTTCCAATTCCAACTAACCGCGATATGCAACGTATTGATCAACCAGATTTGGTCTACAAATCCGAAGTTGGAAAGTTTGCCGCCGTTACTCGCGATATTGTCGAGCGCCACCGTAAAGGGCAACCTGTTCTTGTCGGAACTGTCAGCGTAGAAAAATCAGAAGAACTCTCTGCCTTCCTCAAAAAAGCTGGAGTTCCTCACGAAGTTCTCAACGCTAAGCACCACGAACGAGAAGCAGCAATTGTTGCTCGCGCAGGTACAAAAGGTGCTGTCACCGTAGCTACCAATATGGCAGGTCGCGGAACCGACATCATGCTTGGTGGCAATCCAGAATTCATGGCTGATTTTGAATTACAACGTCGTGGGATTTCGCCAGTTGATAATCCAACCGAGTACGAAGCGGCCTGGCCTGCTGAAATCGCAAAGCAGAAAGCTGCCATTGCAAAAGAACATGAAGAAGTTGTCTCGCTCGGCGGACTTTATGTCTTAGGTACCGAACGCCACGAATCACGCCGTATTGATAACCAGTTACGCGGACGTTCTGGTCGCCAAGGCGATCCCGGAGAATCTCGCTTCTATCTCTCGCTACAAGATGATTTGATGCGCCGCTTTAACTCCGGCATTGTCGAACGCGTTCTTGCTGCTGCTGGTCTTCCTGAAGATGAACCTATCGAATCGAAGATGGTCTCTAATGCAATCAGATCTGCCCAGACTCAAGTGGAGGCGCAGAACTTTGAAATTCGTAAGAATGTCTTGAAATATGACGATGTCATGAATCGTCAGCGCGAAGTAATTTATGGCGAGCGTAGGTTAGTTCTCGAAGGAAAAGATCTCGGCGTACAAGTCAATGACTTTGTCGCTGACACACTCTCTGCCTACGTTCACGCTGCATCACAACAAGGCTATGGCGAAGATTGGGATCTCGAACAACTCTGGACTGCCCTCAAGTTGCTCTATCCGATCTCATTTACGCCAGAACAGATTCTGACTGAAGTTGGATCTGCGGCAGCTCTCGATGTTGATTTCCTTGAATCTCGCATCATTGATGATGCAACAAAGGCTTATAAGGCTCGCGAAGAAGAGCTGGGTACAGAAGTCTTACGTGAACTTGAACGGAAAGTCTTGCTCTCAGTTCTCGATCGCAAATGGCGCGAACATCTCTACGAGATGGATTACCTACAAGAAGGTATCGGGCTACGTGCGATGGCGCAGCGTGATCCATTAGTTGAATATCAACGCGAAGGGTACGAACTCTTCTCTGCGATGATGGATGCAATTAAAGAAGAGCTAGCTAGCCTCGTCTTCAATGTGGAAGTCACAATCGAGGGCGATGGTTCAGAGGTAAAGGCGCGCGGTGTTGAAGAGAAGCCGGTTCAGGCTCAACAACTTAAGTACACAGCAGCTGATGAAAATGGTGTTGCTACATCGACTGATGTTTCGCGTAACAGCCCATGTCCTTGCGGATCTGGCAAGAAATTTAAGCGCTGCCACGGCGCCGCTTAACTTTCTCGCATCAGAGCATCTGCAACGCTGTACATAGCCAGCGACCATCGACACCCTCAAAGCGAATCACCACGGCACGTAAGCGATTTCCATAACGAACCAAGACTGTGTTTTCACATATGCCATCTAGCGGTTGAGATTGATGGATGCTTTTAATCTTTCCAATCTCCTTCTGGCTCCCAGAATTCTTCAGCAGTTCCATATAAATCACGCGATGGCACCAGCGAATTAACTGTGCTGGCTGTCTTCTTCCTGCCCAGATTTCAACAACGCTCACAATGAACTTCATCGTCCAGGCATGGATATCAGGTAGCTCAGATGCTGACGTCGGTACTGGCATCTCATCTGGTTCGAGGTCTTCTCCAAATGTAGACGGAACAAGATAGAGCTTTGCCTTCTGTTCAAATTTTTCTCGTGGGGGAGGTGCAAAGAGATCGAGGACCGGGTGGCTCCAGAGAGCGGGATCTTCGGTACTGGAAATTAACTGCAGCCAAGGTCGTTCTGCTTGCACAATGCGTTCTTGCGGTTCTGTTGTCATGCACGGATGGTGCAGTTGTAACCTGCTTTGCAAATCACACTAAAGTGCTAAATCAACTAGCACTTTAGAGCTACTGTGAATAACAAATCTGCAGATTGAGGGCAGTTACCTACCCTGCGCCGCATGCCTCCCAAGAAGATTTCATACTCACGCCTCATCGTCTCTGTTGCACTGTGCGCAGCCGCGCTGATCGCTTCCTATGCAATGGCTATCGCCGCCAATCACACAGAGAAATTCTGGGTTCTCATCCACCCAGTCGCTGCCGGAACTCAGCTTGAAGCGAGCGATCTGACCCTTGAATCGGTTGCATTAGCTTCTTCGGCACATCACTATCTATCTCATCAGAGTAACCCGATCGGCTCTATCACTACTCGCGACTTTTCTGGAGGAGAGTTACTTGAAAGATCTTCCCTGACCGATGATTCAGAAGCCATGACACACCGACAAATCAGCATCAGCGTACGTGCGGCCGATATTCCTTCATCAGTAGTGATTGGTGATGTTGTGAGCATCTTTCAACTTCACGATACGAAAAATGGTGAATCACCCGAGAAGACTCATCACATTGCAAGCGGAGTCTTTGTGAATTCTATTGATCGAAAAGGTTCGAACTTTGGGGGAGAAGTAGCGCTCACAGTCTCGATCGATCACGATGTACTTGGCGACCTCTTAGATGCAACTACCAGCGGCCGGTTAGTAATTGTGCAGAGCCATGGTTGAACCCAAACCGCAGGTTGCTATCACTGCGATTCGCGACCCAGAGTCTGAAGGATTTATCGCCAGCACACTCTTCTCTCAAGGTTGGAGCATTAACTTTCGGGCACTCGACTGCCAATCACTTGCGGCATTTCTTGCAGATATCGATAGCTCTCAGTGGGTACTTCTTATCTCAACTGATTTCGAAGGACTTTCTGAAGAAATTCTTCGACACCTTCGCCAAGTGACCAAACAGGTAATACTTTTTCAAGCTTCTACCGTTGGCTCTGATGCATATCCTGATGCAATTGTTCTTCCCGCCACGTCACTGGATCTGATTGCCTTGATGCGCGGAACTCTGCGATCTCCGCTCATTCGTACCTCTGTCTCTGGCGAAACTGCGCGACGAGCGAAGGTGATAGCAGTTGCTGCCATTTCTGGAGGAACCGGATGTACAACCTTTGCCATTAATTTGGCTGCAGAGATTGCACATCAAGATAAGAAGACATTGCTACTTGATGCTGATGCTTACACACCCGCAATCTCAGCGATGTTAGGGCAGCGCGGACTTCAACACGGTGGCCAAGCGCGCCAAATATCTCCTGGATTGTGGGCCCAGGAATTTACCCAAGTAGATATCTCTCAAGGAATTGAATCGCTCAGTCGCCACACCATTGAATTTGATTACATCATCATCGATCTCGGCACGATCTCAGATTTCGCAGCGAATCTCTCTGGCAGGCGCTGGTCGAGCGAGGCGCTCATCTGGGTCAGCAATCATGGCAATGAACTCATTCTTCTATCTACCAGCAACCACGTGGGGATGGAAAGACTGAAAGTTCTCTCCTCTGCTTTGGCTACCAATGCAATTAAACCCTCCCTCTCATTTCTACAGGTACTGCGCCCACTGGAGAAACGAGCTAATCAATCCAGTGAAAAATTCTTAAAGGTAGTGACACCTTTGCGCCCACGTCGAATTCTTCAAATTCCATACGATGCGCGCAGCCTGTATGCGGCAGAAAGTGAGCAGTTGACGCTGCTTGAATCCAATGAGAAGAGTCTGCTGCGTAAGGCGATAGCGAGAATTGCCGGTGAAGTAACCTCGTAACTTCTTATACCCTTAGCGCATGCGTGGATACGTGGCAATGACTGCCAAAGAGGTGCAAGAATTTCTGGCATCAGGCACCTTCGATGTCTCCGATATCTATGCCCCTACCTCACAATTTATTGTTGATAATCAAGATCTCGATGATGAAGAGATTGAATACACGCTTTCTATGGTCGCTGCCGAAGATGCGCTCGAGATGAAGACAGCGACTTCCGGTGCTGCCTGTGTTCTCGCCTTTGAGATTCCGGCCAACGTGATCTCTGAAAGCCACGATATGTCTGTCTCGTTATCAGCTCCACTTATCTGGGAGAACGTGGATTGCCTCTTCGAAGTCTCAAGTGATGGGGAAGAACTCACCTGGTTTGCCACACAAGAGATCGCTGAAAATATTGAGAGTTGGCTAAGGTAAATATAGATGGCCTCCATTGAAGAATATGTAAGAGATCGCAGCCCGTTATCGTCAGAGCAAATTTACCGATTACGCGAACTCATCGCTGATTGGCAATTGCTCTCAGATCTATCTTTTGCAGATTTAATTCTCTGGGTTCCATTACGCAAAGATTTTAAGAGCTGGCCCACAGGATATGTGGCAGTTGCTCATATCCGCCCCACAACTGCAGCAACTCTCTTTCCGCACGATGTGATTGGTGACGAGATCACACATGGATCTCGCCCCCATATCGATCAAGCGTTATCTGAGGCTGAAATTGTTCGCGATACCCAACCTGAACCAATGGGCGAACACATGGTGAAAGAAGAAACAATTCCAGTTATCTTCGATGGCCATGTTATTGGAGTTATCTCACGTCACCGCGATGCCGAACTTATGCGCCAACCCAGCAGATTAGAACTGAACTATCGCGAAATCGCACACAATCTCTATCGCATGATTGCAGAAGGAACATTCCCATACCCTGATGCAGGTTCACTCTTTGATCCTGCCCCACGCGTTGGAGATGGCCTCATCCGTTTAGATGTGAACGGCGTAGTGTCTTACGCCAGCCCTAATGCACGTTCTGCATTTAGTCGGCTTGGTTGGGTCAGCGAAGTTGAGGGACAAGTACTTGGAGAAGTCGCGCAATCACTGGCGCGGATTCGTCCTGATGCGCATGAAGAGACTATCGCGATGGGACTTACCGGAAAATCATTAAAGCGTGTAGAGATTGAGAATGTAGGCGGAACCATTGATTTCACAGTTCTGCCCTTGCTCAAAGGTGAAGACCGGATTGGCGCCATCGTCATGCTCAACAATGTGACAGAACTTCGCAGACGTGAACGCGAACTGGTTACTAAAGATGCCACTATTCGAGAAATTCATCACCGGGTTAAGAACAATCTACAGACAGTTTCAGCGCTCCTGCGCTTGCAGGCCCGTCGTATCGAAGATCCAGGTGCTAGCGCGGCTCTCGATGAAGCAGTCCGTCGTATCGCCTCTATCGCCTTGGTACATGAAACGCTTTCCAGCAGTAAAGATTCTTCTGTCGCCTTCGATGACGTTCTCGATAGCTTGGTATCGCATGCCCTCGAACTGAGTCCACGCATGAGCGAACTAAAGATCGAGCGCACTGGAAAACTTGGCTCCCTCGAACCACGTATCGCAACTCCTCTTGCGCTAGTTATCACCGAACTTATTCACAACGCGCTAGAACATGGTTTAGCTGAAGAAGGTTCGGCGCTAGGAATTCATGCTTCATCACAGGACAATGAACTCTCGGTGACAATCTCAGATGATGGAGTTGGATTCCCAGAAGGGTTCGATATTTCAACTTCACCTAATTTAGGGCTTCAGATTGTGCGTACCCTGACCGAAAATGAATTACGCGGAACGCTTACTTTGATTTCAGATGAGAAAGAGACTCGCGCGGTACTTATATTTCCAAATGTGTAGCGGCGCAGATTAATTTACGATTGTGAGTTATCGGCAAGACGTGCACGATTACGTGCTGCACGGCGCTTGAGTGCGCGGCGCTCATCTTCAGATAATCCGCCCCAGACTCCAGCGTCTTGACCTGATTCAAGTGCCCAGGCAAGGCAGGCATCTTTAACGATGCAACGGTTACAAACTTTCTTCGCCTCTTCGATCTGAGTGATTGCAGGCCCGGTATTTCCTACAGGGAAGAAGAGTTCAGGGTCTTCGTCGCGACAGGCGGATTGATGTCTCCAGTCCATGGCTCAACCCCTTTCGCAACGACACGTGAATGTGCGGCAATAGTGTGCGCGCAAGGTCTAATTCTCTCTTTATCGAGATACTTAAACAAGAAGGTAGCGAAAGAGATTTTCTAAAAACGGGTGATTTACATCGCGTGCCCCCGACAGGAATCGAACCTGTGCACCTGCCTCCGGAGGGCAGTGCTCTATCCCCTGAGCTACGGGGGCGCAGGTACAAGGGTAGGTTATCCGACTATGAACAGTTCAGAGAGAGCATATTTTGCAACAGGTTGCTTCTGGGGCGCAGAACGTCGTTATTGGAATATTGCTGGCGTTACTGCAACGAGCGTTGGTTATATGGGCGGAACCCGACCTAATCCTTCATATGAACAAGTATGTACCGGCGTCACCGGCCATGCTGAAATGGTTGAGGTGACATTTGATCCCTCCGTTGTGAGCTATCGCCGACTTCTCGAAGAGTTTTGGGTGATGCATGATCCAACCTCACTCAATCGTCAAGGTGGAGATATTGGCTCGCAATATCGCAGCGCGATCTTCACAACATCAGAATCGCAACATCTACAAGCCGAAGTCACACGCGATGTCTATCAAGCAGCTCTCACTCGTGAGGGGCTGGATCAGATTGTCACTGAAATCAAAAGTGCAGATGGTGTTCCGTATTACCTCGCTGAGGAGTATCACCAGAAATATCTACAGAAGAATCCCAATGGCTACGACTGTCATTCATCGACAGGTGTGGCATTTCCTGCAGTAGTTAGCTAAGCGCTCGCCAGCAATACCAGGCAACAACGCTGCGGTACGGACGGAATTTTTCACCCTTCTTCTCAAGTACCTTCGGTTCGATTTCTTCCTTCAGCGCGTAGATCTTCTCCCAGCCACGCCGTACTCCAAGATCGCCGGTAGGCCAGATATCAAGGCGCCCAAGTTGAAACATCATAAACATATCAACCGTCCATGGACCAATTCCCCAGAGATTAGTCAATTGATCAAAGATCAATTGATCATCATCAATCTCGTGTAACGAATTAATCTTTATCTTCTTGGTAATGGCGGCATCAGCAAGCCCTTGAATAGTTTTAAATTTCGCACCCGATACACCGGCAGCTCGCATATCGGTCTCTGAAATATCTGCAATCCGCGAAGGTATGACTCGCCCTTTTGCTAAATCTTTTACCCGCCCATAAATCGTATCTGCCGCCTTTACCGCCAGTTGCTGAGAGATTACCGACTCAACGAGTGCTTCAAAGTGAGTTACTGGCTTGGGGTTCCGGCCCACTGTGCATAGAGGATGCGCCGCTATTACTCGTGCAAACCGGGCATCGCGTGAAGAAATCTCTTTGGCAATCTTCTTCATCTGCGATTCGGTGACCATAGATTAACTTTATTGACAGTGACATACTAAGTCTATGAGCGACTTTCGGGCGTTAGATCTCAGTGAATTGCGAACACACCGCAGTGAAAAATGGCGAACCTTTCCTCACGATGTACTTCCTTTACCTGTCGCTGAAATGGATTTTCCGGTAGCCGACCCTATTCGCCAAACCTTGCGAGAGATGATTGATCATTCAGATTTTGGTTACCTGGGATTGATTCCCGAGATGGGAACCGCATTTGCCGGATTCGCCAAGCGTCGTTGGGGATGGGATGTAGATCCGCTCCAGGTGCGCATTGCAGCCGATGTGGGTGTTGGTGTTGTCGAAGTATTACGCGTGATCACAAAACCGGGCGATTCAATCTTAATTAACTCACCTGTCTATCCAAATTTTTTTACCTGGTGTAATGAGACCCACCTCAACCACCTTGATGTGCCGCTGACTCGATCCGAAACACCTATCAATGGCAGCCATTGGATTCTCGATTGGGATGGGATTGAGAAGGCGTATGCATCTGGCATTAAAGCCCATCTCATTTGCAATCCTCACAATCCGCTGGGTCGTGTCTATACGCGCGAAGAACTTTCGCGCTTAGCTGACTTAGCAAAGCAGCATGGCGTCTATCTCTTAAGCGATGAAATCCATGCGCCGCTCACTTTTGCAGAACAAACCTTTACCCCCTTTCTTGCTATATCTGAAACAGCTCGAGAGGTAGGAATTACGATTACTGCAGCAAGTAAAGGGTGGAATATCGCAGGGCTTAAGTGCGCCATTATCGTTACTGAAAACGCCCAAGTACATGAAACTCTCAACGCCATTGCTCCAGCAACGCATTACCGCGCATCACTGCTCGGCGCCTTTGCCACTGTTACCGCCTTTGAAAAGGGCGAACCGTGGCTCAATCAACTCATGGTGCAGCTCGACCACAATCGAAATCTGGTTGCATCACTTATCGAATCCAAGACACCGCGCGTTGGCTACCTGATTCCGCACTGTTCCTATCTAGCCTGGCTCGATCTCACACCATTCAATCTCGGTGAGGACCCATCAGCCGTTCTTATCGAGAAAGCTAAAGTGGCATGTGTACCTGGCCATCGATTCGGCGCCCAATCAACGCAATTTATTCGCCTTAACTTCGCAACGAGCCCAGAAATTCTGGATGAGGCATTCAATCGCCTCGCCACAGTTCTGCGTTAACGATTACTCTTAGCGCATGGTTGATGATGAGCTTCGCCCCGAAACCCTTGCAATCTCCAGTGGGCGACCACCACATATTGCCGGCGAAGGTGTAAATCTACCGATCTCGCTCAACTCAACCTTTGTCGCAGGTGGCCCAATCAGTTACGGCAGATTTGGCAATGAAACATGGCAACCACTCGAAGATGCAATTAGCGCGTTAGAAGAAGCAGATTCAACTCTGCTCTTCTCATCTGGAATGGCAGCGATTACCGCAGTCTTTTCGCTCTTGCCACACGGTGCGCCAGTTGTTGCATCGCACGAGGGATATAGCGGCACTATGTCGTTATTAAGACGACACCATAAAGATGGACGCCTAGAAGTTCGCTTTGTTGATATTACTGATACCAAAGAAGTTATCTCACAATTACAAGGTGCCGCATTTCTCTGGGTTGAATCTCCAACAAATCCAGGTCTTGGGGTCGCTGAAGTCTCGGTCATTATCGGAGAAGCTAAGAAGCGCAATTTAGGTGTGGGCTTTGATAACACCTTTGCCACACCTATCAATCAGAAGCCCCTCACCTTTGGTGCAGATGTGGTGATGCATTCTGTAACTAAATATCTGGCTGGTCACAGCGATGTCATTCTCGGTTCGCTATCGGTAAAAGATCCAGCGCTCTACGCCAGATTGCTCGATGCCCGCACATCATTCGGTGCAACAGCTGGTCCATTTGATGCCTGGCTTGCGCTACGTGGAATTCGCACCTTCCCGCTTCGCTTTGAGCGGGCTCAAGCTAACGCTGCGGTGTTGGCGCAGAAGCTGGCCGGCCATAGCTCTGTCACCAATGTTCGCTATCCAGGATTTGGCGCAATTATCTCCTTTGAAATTAAGGGTGACGCAACAGCTGCCGAGCGAGTGTGTGATTCGGCAAAATTGATTATCAATGCGACAAGTCTTGGGGGAGTAGAAACAACGTGGGAGCGCCGCAGACGTTGGGAGTTAGAGAGCAAGAGCGTTCCAGAAAATCTCATCCGACTTTCGGTCGGCTGCGAGCATGTCGAAGATCTCTGGTCTGATATCGACACCGCACTATCAAAGGCATAAAAGAGGCGAACTCTCGTAAAGTGGAGTATTTTTATACCTATGAAAGCACTTCGACGAATCATTGCCGGTGTTACCGTAGCGATTCTGGCTTTCCGTGCAGTCGGTACATTCTTATCGTGGATTGAAAAACAAGATGACACCAGCACCGATGCATGGATCGATGAAGATGAATTCGAAGATGCCTAATGTCTGCAACTGAATATATTCCCGGAACCTGCAATATCGGCAAGGCTGAAATTCGCCAGCGCCAGGTAGTAGCGCTCATCGGCTTATTCCTCAGCGTAAGTGCACTCATCGGCTTCATATCAACCAAGGCATCTCCTTCCATCCGCTTAGGAATTTTCCTACCGTTGACAGTCTTTGCAGTGGGCTTTATACAATCTCGTAAAAGGTTCTGTTTAGCATTTGGTTTTATGGGAACTTTTAACTTTGCTCGCCTGGGAAAGATGTCCAAGGTCGTAGATAAGGCATCTCTTGCTGCAGATCGCAAGACAGCAGCCATCATCCTGTTGCAATCATTGGGATTAGCGGCAATCCTCACCGTTGCTGTCTACCTGCTGCCGCTGAAGTAATTCTCGCTCAATCCCTTACATTTCTCTACCAGTCGTGCCATTGTTGAACTTGTGGAAATAATTATTCAAACTCGTCATGCAGAACTCGCAAGTGACTTTCGGGAAATTGCCGAAGAGAAGCTTCGCTCCATGGAACGCTTTAGCGTGGTAATCGATCGAATCGAAGTCGAAATCACTCATGAAGCAAACCCCCGTCAGGGAAAAAATTCACATAAAGTAGTAATTACTTCACATGGATCCGGGCCACTGCTGCGTTCTGAAGAGGTCGGCTTCAATGATCTTGCCGCATTTGATAGCGCAGTTGCAGCTATTGAATTACAGATTCGTAGAATTCATGAGAAAGAGAAGCACCATGATCGACATACCTTGAGACATATGAAGGTAGTGATCGACGATTAATTAACGTCGGCTCTTGCCACCTTGTTGGTTACTTGCTGGGCGAAGCGGCTCAGTAGGTGGAGTAGGCATCGGCCCTAATGCAGAGATCGAGATATCGCGCGCGTTGATGGCAGCATCTATCGCGCTACGCCGATTAGCAGAGATTGTAGATTTTTGTAGCGGCGTTGAGGCAGTTGGCATGGCACTTCGGGCATCGCTATTTGCCTTATCGACTGCAGCTTTAAAGACAGAATTGATTTCGCGCATCTTTGTTTCACGTTCACGCATCGCTGTCATAAATACATCACGATCACGTTTAAATTGTTCAAGCGATGCCTTATAGCTATCTGGCGATGCTGATGGAACGGGTGCTGGAGTCGAATCTGCATCTGCATTAACGGCAGAAGTAAATGAGATTGCCAGGAGAAGGGATGTCGCAACTGTGACGTTACGCATCTTCATATGCACCTTTTCCATGGATCAATAGTAATTCCCTTCGTGTGTGAATATTCTGTGAATGTCCTCGTGGCTACATGTGTATGTCGCTGCATTGGTAGTAATCACAGCCTGCGCATGGCAGGGTATAGCCATGAGGCAATTAGTGATGATCATCGATGATGAGGCCGGAGTCCGCGACCTACTTGGCGATGCGCTGAAATTGGCGGGATTTGAGACCGTTACCGCTGCCGATGCGATGATTGCTCAGACCCTTCTCAGAAATACCAAGCCTGATTTACTTATTGTCGATATCAATATGCCGATGATGGATGGCTTTGAATTTATCGAACGCATTCGTAGCAATGGAGATAACACTCCTGCGCTCATGCTCAGCGCGCGTGCAGACCGTGCAGACGTCACCCGAGGTTTAACTCTTGGTGCGGATGATTATGTGACCAAGCCATTCGGCCTAGAAGAGTTGGTGTTGCGAATCAAGGCAATTCTGCGCCGTTCACAATTCACTGTGGTTACCCCAACAAATTTATCCTGTGGTCCAATCACGCTCGATAGCGATTCACATCAAGTAACTTTCAATGGCGAGAGAGTTGAATTATCACCAACAGAGTTTCGCCTGCTGCACGTGCTGCTGGAAAGTAAAGGTCGCGTCCTGAGTAAGACCTATCTGCTCGATGAAGTATGGGGAATTACCTTTGAGTCCGAGAGCACAGTTGTAGATACCTATATCTCTTACCTGCGCAAGAAGTTACACCGCGAAGGCTTTGAAGGAATACGCACAGTCAGAGGAGTCGGATTCCAGCTACAAGCGGAGAAGAAGTGAAATTCTCCTCGTCCACTCGCATCAGTATCGTCACGATCTTCTTTCTCACTCTGATCACTGTTGGTCTTGGCGGATTCTCAGTTCTGCACTCTCAAGGAACTGAGATCGCCCAAGTAGATGCTTCGCTCGAATATGTTGCAAAGAGCGCTTACGACAATCCGCAACAACCGTTGAGCGCTGCGCTCTATACCCTTGAACAATCGAGCTTCGATATGTCGCTGACATTTCTGAGCCATGATGGGCAAGAGTCAATCATTAACGAACCGCACTTTGCATATCTGGGGGCGCCAGATCGTCCCATCATTGAAAAGGCTACCGTTCGACCAGTTCGCGTCGCCGGTCCTACGCCAATTCGACTTCGTGCGGTGCAACTTGAGGGCGGTGATTACCTTCTTCTAGCGCAGTCAACCAGCACCATTGATAGTAATTTCCGTGGGAACTTAAAGTCTTTAGGCATCTTTACCTTCGGGATAGATCTTGTCGCATTCTTCATCCTCTTTATCTTCTTCCGGCGTAACAATCGACGCGATGAGTTGGCTTCTCTGGCTCGCATGCAGGAATTTCTTGGTGATGCTTCACATGAACTTCGTACGCCATTGACGGTTATCAAGGGTTATGTCGAAATGCTGAGCAAAAATCAATTACGCGAAGCTGCCGATAAAGCACGAGCCTTTGATCGAGTTGGCACTGAGATAACTCGCATGGAATCTCTGGTCCGTGATTTATTGTTGCTTGCTGAGCTCGGCGAAAGTGGCGCCCGCGATATCGATCGCTTAGATCTCAGCGAGATCATCAATGCGCATGGAAGTGATTTCATCACGCTCAACCCACAGCGCCAAGTCACACTATCAATTACTGACAATATCTATATCGACGCATCTCGTGATTACATCTCACGCTTCATACAAAATGCACTCACCAATATTGCTCGCCACACCGCGCCTAACGATGCAGTGACAATTTCGCTCAGTAGCCACGGTAAAGGCGCACAGCTGGTAATCGAAGATGCTGGGCCAGGTCTGCCCGAATCGGCTTATCGCGAAGATATTCGCTCACTTAATCGCTTTGATAAATCCCGATCACGCGATGCAGGTGGATCTGGACTAGGCATGAGCATTATGTCTGCAGTGATACAGAAACTCGATGGCACCTTATCGCTGCGCAAGAGTGCGCTCGGTGGGCTCGCTATCGTGGTCGTATTACCTATCGCTAAAGACTAAACTCGTCACTATGAACGAGGCGTCGCTCGAGGAGACATTTCTCGAATGTGAAGCGCTCTTTGCAGATACCCAGTCATTGGTACGCGTTGTCCTATCAGGGCGTCGCAGAAATATGCAGACTCCACACGAGCGAATTGATATGCGCCCCATCGCCCTGAAAGATGGTCTGCATATTCAAGTAAGCCATAGCGATGGTCGTCAGATGACGACAAAGAATTACCAGCCAGCGCAAGCTCCCTTTAGGCAATTAATCCGCAGTGGATATGCCAATCTCTTACTCGAACACACAGGAGGATCGCTCAGTCTTCGTATTACAAAGAAGGGAGAGCCTTTAGTACATCGAGAGAAATCGAAGAATGAACAAGATCTTTCACACGATCGAACTAAGCAACGATTACTGGATCCTTCAGATCCGTTCTTAATTGCCGTTGGTATCTCAGATACTGATGGCAAAGTTAAGCCAAGTAAGAGCGATAAATACCTGCAAGTTGAAGAGTTTTTACGACTACTTGTGCCGACGCTCAATTCAGCAATTTCAGCAGGCCACATCCACCAACCTACAGATGAAAATCCTCTGACTATTGCCGATCTCGGTTGTGGCCATGCCTATCTGACATTTGCAGCTCATCAATATCTGCGAAATCAGAATATTCCAGTAAAGGTGATAGGCATCGATGTGCGCACTGCCGCGCGAGATCGAAATAACGAGATTGCCCGCCAACTCGGTATCGCTTCTACAATCGAATTCCGAGCGGAAGAAATTGCAGATACTCATTTAGCAGGTGCAGATATTGCTATTGCATTACATGCCTGTGATACCGCAACTGACGATGCCATTGCTTGGGCTATCAATTCCGATGCTCGCCTTGCGCTGATTGCTCCGTGTTGCCATCACGATATTCAAGCCCAGATGAATGAGATTCCCGAGCCATGGTCTTTACTTACCCGCAATGGCATCATGAAAGAGCGGTTAGGAGATCTCTTGACCGATGCACTACGAATGCAGATTATGAAGCTCCGCGGATATCGCGTTGAAGCGATTGAATTTATTGGGGGAGAGCACACTCCTCGCAATCTCATGATTCGAGCAGTCAAGACTGGCGCTATCGCTGATTCAACAGAGGCAGATAAATATGACCAGATGCTTGCGCTCTGGAAAGTTAAACCTGCGCTTGCTGCGCTGGTAAGCCGTTAGACTGCGCTCCATGTCTAAAGTCCTCGCATCTCTTCCAGTCGGTGAAAAGGTCGGTATCGCCTTCTCTGGCGGGCTCGATACATCGGTTGCAGTTGCTTGGATGCGCGATAAAGGTGCGATCCCTTGCACCTACACCGCAGACCTTGGCCAATATGACGAGACAGATATTGATTCAGTTCCGGTTCGCGCCAAAGAGTACGGCGCAGAAATTTCACGCCTGGTTGATTGCAAAACTCCACTCGTTGAAGAAGGCCTTGCTGCTATTGCATGTGGAGCATTCCATATTCGCGCTGGTGGAAAACAATATTTCAATACAACTCCACTCGGACGTGCAGTTACCGGCACTTTGCTGGTGCGCGCCATGTTGCACGACAAGGTAGAAATCTGGGGAGATGGCTCAACCTATAAAGGTAATGACATCGAACGTTTCTACCGTTATGGACTATTAGCTAATCCCAACTTAAGAATTTACAAGCCATGGCTTGATGCAGATTTTGTTCGCGAGCTTGGCGGCCGCAAGGAGATGTCAGAGTGGCTGGTCGCCCACAAATTCCCGTATCGCGATAGCGTCGAGAAGGCATATTCCACCGATGCAAATATCTTGGGCGCAACCCACGAGGCAAAAGATTTAGAGAACCTCGATGCATCTATTGAAATCGTCAATCCAATTATGGGTGTGAAATTCTGGGATGCATCAGTTGCTATCGCCTCAGAAGATGTGAAGATTCAATTTGTACAAGGTCGCCCCGTTGCGATCAACGGAAAAGAATTTACTGATGTAGTAGCTCTCATGAACGAAGCAAATAAAATTGGTGGTCGCCATGGTTTAGGTATGGCAGATCAGATCGAGAACCGTATCATCGAGGCAAAGTCTCGTGGAATTTATGAAGCACCTGGTATGGCACTGCTCTTTATCGCGTACGAACGTTTGGTCTCTGCCATTCATAATGAGGACACCATCGCTAATTACCATGCTGAAGGACGTCGCCTAGGGCGCTTGCTCTATGAAGGTCGTTGGCTCGATCCACAATCTTTGATGTTGCGCGAATCTCTTACTCGTTGGGTTGCATCTGCAATTACTGGCGAGGTCACAATTCGCCTACGTCGCGGAGATGATTACTCAATTATTAATACTACGGGACCCGCGCTGAGCTACCACCCAGATAAGTTGTCGATGGAGCGCACTGAAGACGCTGCCTTTGGCCCTACAGATCGCATCGGACAGCTGACTATGCGCAACCTTGATATCGCCGATACTCGTGCAAAGCTCGAGATGTACCGCGATCAAGGCCAGCTCGGCGGCGGCGACTTCAATCTGATCAAGGAGTTAGAAAATTAATAACAACGTTCGCAAAATCATCGCAGGAATATTTGCTGCACTTCTCGTGGCACTCACCGTTTTCGGAGGAATAAAAATGAGCGCATCTGACTCAACTGTCCTGCCTATCGTCTCAGCAGTTGCTGGTCAGGCTCCTACAATTTCAAAGCCTGAGGGAACACCACCATCAGCGCTCACTACCAAGGACATCATCGTCGGTACTGGTGCGGAAGTTCTTCCGACATCGACCTTGACTGTGCATTACATCTTGATGGCATGGTCAACTGGAAAAATCATTGAATCTTCGTGGAGTGGACAACCTGCAACGTTCCCATTGGCAAATGTTGTTGAGGGTTGGCAGAAAGGTCTACCCGGTGCAAAGGTGGGCGGACGTCGTCTTTTGATATTGCCTCCTGCAATGGGTTATGGCGCAGCAGGGGCTGGGCCAATTGGTCCCAATGAAACTTTGATCTTCGCAGTCGATATTATCGGCGTTGCGTAAGTAAAAGTTACTTCTTAAACCAGACCGTTGTTCCTGCAGGAATCTTTCCATTCACCAATGGGCGAGATGAAATCATGATTTCACCCTTTGGCATCGGATAGAACTCGGCACGGAAGTTAGTGATGCAATGCCAGCCATTTGGGCGTGAGTAATGCAGCACTGAGATATCAGAGGTCTTATGCCACTTAATCTCTTCCTTGGTAACCATCTCTTTGCGAAGCGCTAGCGCTTTACGGTAGATAGAAAGTGGCGAGAGAGCGTTCTTCTCTTCAACTTCTACTGCATAGTCGGCAAACCATTTCGGTTGTGGCAGATGTGCACCGCCGCTACCGAATCCATAGGAAGATCCTGACGCAGTCCATGGCAGTGGTACGCGACATCCATCGCGACCTTTATCAACCTTGTTATTGCGTAGGTACTGCGGATCTTGAATTTCACTTGCTGGAATATCGGTTACCTCATGCAGACCGAGCTCTTCACCCTGATACATATATGTCGAGCCGGGTAGGCCCAAGATGTACATCGTTGCAGCGAGCGCATTATGAGTGCCGGAGACCATATCAATCGGTGAGGATGTTCCATTAGAGAGCATCCAATCGCGGCGATTTACAGCGGGATTAAGTGCCATCTTCGTTGCGTGGCGAATCTGGTCGTGATTGGAAAGTGTCCATGTGCACGATGATTTATTCTTCGCCGCAAGTTCAATCGCCTCTTGTGTTGCTGTCTTATAGGCAGCTGCTTCAAATGGGGTCTCGATAAAGCGGAAGTCGAAGCACTGTCCGAGAGTTTTGGTACTTGCATAGAGCGGAAGTCGCTCTGGGTGTACATATGCCTCAGCAACTGCAACACGTGGTGGGTCATATTGGTTAAATAGCTTGCGCCACTCCTTATAAATAGCAAAGACCTCATTGCGATCGCCGAGGATTCCCTTACCTTTATTGCCGCGTTGTGAAAGTCCTTCATGTTCAGGCTGGCTGCGCAGTGGCTCGGAGAGATCTTTCTTTAAACCGTGTGCCACATCGATACGGAATCCATCGACGCCACGGTCTGACCAGAATTTGAGTGTCTTGAGAAAATCTTTCTCAACTTCGCGGTTATCCCAGTTGAAGTCTGGTTGCTCTGGAGCAAACCAGTGCATGTACCACTGGTTATATTTTCCGCCCATAGCAGATTCATGTGTCCATGCAGATGGTGCAAAGTGTGAAACCCAATCTGATGGTGGAAGTTCGCCATTCACACCCTTGCCATCACGGAAGATATATCGATCGCGCGCCTTGGAACCAGGCTTTGCAGCAATCGCTTCTTTAAACCATTCATGCAAATTAGATGAGTGGTTCGGAACGATATCTACGAAAACTCGAATGCCTTCTTTATGGAGTCCGGCCAACATCTCGTCAAAGTCAGCGAGAGTTCCAAGCTTTGGATCTACATCGCGGTAATCATCAACGTCATAACCGCCGTCGGCTAACGCTGATGGATAGAAGGGGCTGAGCCACACTGCATCGATACTCAAAGATGCGAGATAGGGGATTCGAGATGTGATTCCTTTGATATCGCCGATGCCATCGCCATTGCTGTCGGCAAAGCTTCGTGGGTAGATCTGATAGATCGCGGCCTGGCGCCACCAATTCTTATCGGTGCTCAGGCCACTGCTCTTCTTGGTCATCTTCTTTGAGGTCTTCGACATGCGCGGAACTCTACGGATGTCAGAGCCCCAGCGATAGCCAAAAACGCCGAATGTGACGCAAATGGAATACTTTTGCAGTTTTGGTCATTCTCAGTGGCCGAAAATTGGTTGCCAGATATGAGTGCCTAGAGCTTTCTGCACTGCTACCGTTTCCTTGTATCTGTCCACGCTTCTTCGGATGCCTCCTTCCAAAGTGGGTTCTATCTATGACATCTGCCCCTCAAAATCACCAACACAAGCTCGCCGAAAATGTTCTCGGTCTCTTTGAATCTGTCGTTATGGCTGTTGCAGGATCTGCACCTGCATATTCGATCGCCGCATCTACCGCGCTGCTTGTTGCAGCTGTAGGTCTTGCTGGTCCCGCATCGCTTCTCTATTGCGGTATCGCTATGTACGGAATCGTCTTTGCCTTTAATTATTTAGGTCGCACCGAATCTAATGCGGGTGCAACTTACGCGTGGGTCCGTCGCGGACTTCACCCAGCTCTCGGATACATCGCAGGATGGTCACTTTTGACTTGCTCATCTATCTTCTTAGTTGCAGCAACACTTCCTGCAGGATCATCATTCTTAGGTTTATTCTCAGATTCACTCGCCAATAACAAGACCTGGGTAACTCTCTTCGGAGCAGTCTTCTTCTTGCTCATGGTTGCAGCAGTTGCCTTCGGTGTGACAATCACCGCAACAGTGCAGGTTGTTATGTCAACCATCGAAGTCGCACTCCTACTTCTCTTTGCAATTCTTGCTATTTTCCATGGACAGAAAGTTCATGAATTTTCTTGGCACTGGTTCGCACCAAGTGCATTTACAAGTTCCGGAGCATTCTTCGCAGGCGCACTCGTTGCCGCCTTCTACTTCTGGGGTTGGGATGTCACAGCAAATCTCAACGAAGAGACCAAAGGCTCACGTAAGACTCCTGGTCAAGGCGCTCTCATCGGAATGATCATTACCTTCCTACTCTTTGAAGTATTTACTGTTGGATCAAATATGGTCCTCACAGCGAAAGAAGTTGATGGAAATTCAGCAAATATCCTCGGTGTATTGGGTCAAAAGGTATGGCCAGGCAATGGCGGCAAGCTACTTGTTGTCGCAGTCCTTCTCTCAACAGTTGCAACTCTTGAGACGCAGTTGATCCAACTTACTCGCACCATGTTCTCCATGGGCCGCGATGGCACATTGGCCAAGAAGTTCGGAACTGTGCACCATAAGTACAAGACTCCAATCTTTGCAACCATCACAATCACCGTCATCGGTCTTGGACTCTTTGTTGGTTCACAGTTCATTGGCTCAATCGGAACGATTATGGGCGATGCAATCGCATCTATTGGCGTTCAGATCACGATTTATTACGCCTTGGCTGGTTACGCGGTTCTTGTGCTCTTCCGCAAGATGATCTTTAAGAACGTTAAGAACTTCATTCTTATGGGCGTGTGGCCGCTGATTGGCGCCTTGTTCATGACCATCATGTTCTTCAAGGTAATTCCAGATCTCGATACCGTCACTCGATGGGTGAGCTTTGGTTCAATCGCAGCTGGATTTATCCCAATGTTCTACTACTGGTCAAAGGGCCACATCTACTTCAAGTTGCCTACTAAAGAAGAGCGCCTTGCAGTAATGCACGAGATCGAGGGGAACCTCTAAATAGCAATTGATATGTCGTTACTTCATATCCTAGATCTGCTCTCCACCTTCGTCTTCGCTCTCGTAGGCGCACGTGTGGCAGCAGATAA
>JBAXLF010000003.1:0-56523 GCA_037134955.1 Actinomycetota bacterium
GGAATCGTTGATCCAGAGACCGGAACTCCACTTGGTAAATCAGTAACCACTTGGACCAGCGTCTTCTCTGAAGAGTTAGTTGCGCTCGGACATGAGCGTAAAGATATTGTGGCAATTACCGCTGCAATGCTTGGTCCAACGGGCCTTGATAAATTTGAAGCGGTGTTTCCAGAGCGCACCATCGATGTAGGAATTGCAGAGCAACATGCCGTCACCAGCGCTGCAGGTTTGGCATTTGCAGGAATGCATCCAGTTGTTGCGGTGTATTCGACATTCCTCAATCGCGCATTTGACCAGATGTTGATGGATGTCGCCCTGCACAAGGCAGGTGTCACCTTTGTACTCGATCGCGCAGGTATTACTGGCGATGACGGTCCTTCACATAATGGCGTATGGGATTTAGCGCTCACCGGAATTGTTCCGACAATGCACGTTGCAGCACCTCGCGATGGCGCGCGACTTCGCGAAACTTTGCGTGAAGCAGTTGAAATTTCAGATGCACCATCCATGGTCAGATTTCCAAAAGGCGCAGTACATAGCGATATTCCTGCATTCGAACGGCGCGATGGCATTGATGTTCTCTATCGTGGCGAGAGCGCAGATGTACTTCTCGTGAGCGTTGGAGCCATGGCAGCGATAGCAGTCGAAGCAGCATCACAGGCATACCGCGAAGGTGTTGGAGTTACAGTTATTGATCCCCGCTGGGTTAAGCCACTACCTCAATCGCTGATCACTATGGCTCAGCGTTACAAGAGCGTTGTCGTTTTGGAAAATGGAATTCGACATGCAGGTATTGCAAGTTCGATATCAGAGATGTTCCGCGAAGCAGGGCTCAATGTTGCACTTCATAGCATCGGCGTCCCACTTGAATTTATCGAACACTCAAAGCCAGCAGAAATCTTGGAAGATCTAGGAATTACTGCTCAGAAGATTTCCCGCGACATTGTCGAATGGAGCTCTACTGTGGAAGAGATGCAATTCCCGGCGCATGAAAACGCTGACCACAAACAGATTCGCTAATTCCTTCACGATCTAAGTACGGCAAGATTCCACCTAGATGCATTGGCCATCCAGCCCCCATCAACATGCAGAGATCAATCTCTGCAGGGCTTGAGACAACGCCTTCATCGAGCATCATCCGAGCTTCCTCAGCAAGCGCCTTTAGTGCACGCAATCGAACTTGTTCAGCAGTCGATGGAGTTGTTCCCTTGTGAACGAGTGCAAGTGCTGCAGGGTTTGGCCCAAATGAACCATCTTCGTTCTTGATATAGAAAGTCTTCACTCCCTCTTTCACCATCGCCTGCATGGTGGGTGAGATGCGATAGCGAGGTCCGAGATTTGCATTGAGCGTTTCTGCAACGTGCAGAGCAACCCCAGGACCCACAAGACCTAGAAGTTCAAAGGGAGACATAGGGAATCCAATAGCGCGCATTGCATTATCTGCAGTAGCTGGATCGGTTCCTTCATCAACAGCATCGGTGATCTCGCCCATAAAGCGAGTTAGTAACCGGTTCACAACAAAACCAGGTGCATCTTTACAGATGATCATAGTCTTCTTGAGTTCTTTGCCGATATTGACTGCTGTGGCAGTTGTTGCATCATCCGTCTTTGATGTACGCGCAACTTCGAGCAGAGGCATGATTGCAACGGGATTAAAGAAGTGGAAACCTACGACTCGTTCAGGGTGTTCTAACCCTTCGCTCATACGTTCAACCGATAGTGATGAGGTATTGGTAGCAAGTACGCATTCAGATCCAACAATCTTTTCTAGCTTCTTGAAGAGCTCTTGCTTGAGCGATAACTCTTCGAAGATTGCTTCAATCACAAAGTCGCAGCCGGCAAAGACTTGTTGGTCTGCAGATCCGCTGATGAGTAGCGCTAAACGCCCTGCAGATTCGGCGCTCATGCGCTTCTTTTCAACCAACTTGGCGAGTTCGTTCTTTACCCAAGCCACACCTTTATCAGCGCGCTCCTGATCGATATCTGTCATAACCACAGGGCATTTGAGATTACGAAGTAAGAGCAATGCGAGCTGAGATGCCATAAGGCCGGCACCGACAACGCCAACTCGTGCAACTTTGCGACCGAGAGCAGGCTTTGGCGCACCCTCCACCTTCTTACGCTTCTTCTGAATCAAGTTAAATGCATAGAGAGATGCACGCAGTGGATCAGACATTGTCAGATCTGCCAAGGTTGCATCTTCTGCATCAAATCCTTGACCGCGTGTATTGGTCTTTGCTTGCGCAATGAGTTCGAGTGCTTTCATAGGAGAGGCAATCTCTGCGCCGCCGTATTTCTTGAGCGCAGCAGCTCGTCCTGCAGCAAGGGCAGCGTCCCATGCAGGGTCAGTTGAAAAATCTTTACGTTCGATCTTGGTTGCACCACTTAAGATTGCCGCTGCAAATTTCACAGAGTTCTCGAGGAAGTCAGATGGAGTAAATACTGCATCGACGATGCCGAGTGAGAGCGCATCCTTTGATTTCATCATGGTGTTGTTATTGAGCGCATTGCCGATGATGACTTGAACGGCGCGTTCTGGACCTATCAATTTGGGAACGATGGTTGCGCCGCCCCAACCAGGCACCAATCCGAGGAATACTTCTGGCAATCCAGTAAAGGCTGTCGCAGAGAGTGTGCGGTAGTTGCAGTGCAGACCTACCTCAAGTCCGCCACCGAGTGCGAGTCCATTAATGAATGCAAAGGTTGGAATACCAATTTCATCAAGGCGCCGGAAGACATCGTGGCCTAGTTTTCCAATAGCAAGCGCTTGTTCGCGTTTATTAAGAAATGCTAAGGCGGAGAGATCTGCACCTGCTGCAAAGATAAATGGCTTGCCGGTAATTGCGATAGCTGCAGGTTTACGAGAGGCCGCATCGGTAATTGCCGCATCGAGGGCCATGAGTGATTGCGGTCCAAAGGTATTTGGGCGGGTGTGATCGAGCCCGTTATCTAATGTGATTAAGGCAAGTGAACCTGTAAAACCAAAGGCTGTGAGATCGACATCGCGAACTAGGGCGTTGGTGATTACTTCTTCTGGAGCGCCTTCAGGAAGTTGGATAGCAGTAGTCATTATTTCTTCGCTCCTGTGTAGTGAGGGTTCTCCCAGATAACAGTGCCGCCCATACCAAGGCCGATACACATTGTGGTGATGCCGTAACGCACATCAGTCTTCTCTTCAAAGGTACGTGCCAGATTGAGCATTAAACGAACTCCTGATGAAGCAAGGGGATGGCCGACCGCGATGGCGCCACCATATGGATTAACGCGTGGATCATCATCTGCAATTCCAAAGTGATCAAGGAATGCCAATACTTGAACTGCAAAAGCTTCATTGACTTCAAAGGCACCGATATCGTCAATCTTCAATCCGGCTTTCTCAAGCGCCTTGATTGTCGCCGGTACTGGTCCATAACCCATCACTTCTGGTTCAACGCCGGCAAAGGCAAAGGTGACCATACGAGCTTTGATGGTGAGTCCAAGTTCTTTTGCCTTATCTTCACTGGCAAGGAGAGCAGCTGTTGCACCATCGTTGAGGCCCGATGAATTTCCTGCTGTGACACGACCTGCGGGGCGGAATGGCGTCTTGAGGCCGGCAAGTCCCTCCATCGTGGTTGTGGGACGCGGTGCTTCATCGACAGTTGCGATACCCCAACCAAGTTCAGCGCTGCGAGCTGCAGTAGGAATTAAATCGCGTTGAATCTTTCCATCGGCATATGCCTGAGCAGTTTTAAGTTGTGAATTAAGAGCATAGCGATCGGCGCGCTCCTTGGTTAATTGCGGAAAGCGATCATGCAATCTTTCTGCAGTTGCTCCCATAGCGAGCGCATCTTGTTCAACTAACTTCTCAGCAAGGTAGCGTGGATTAGGATCCATGAGTTCGCCCATCGGATGGTTACCCATATGTTCAACGCCACCCGCAATTGCAATATCGATTGCGCCCATCGCAATAGCTCCTGCAACTGTTGTTGTTGCAGTGAGTGCGCCGGCACACCAGCGATCAATGGAGTAACCCGGAACAGTTTTCGGAAGTCCAGCAAGAAGCGTTGCGCTACGACCGATATTCATGCCTTGATCGCCAGTTTGAGTAGCAGCAGCGATTGCAACATCATCGATGGAGGAAGGGTCGACCTTGGGATTGCGTTCAAGTAATCCACGCATCGCACGGACCATCAGATCATCGGCGCGCGTTCCTGAGTACATACTTCCGGCCTTACCAAATGGTGTACGCACAGCATCTACGAGGACAACGGATCGAATCTGCGAGGTCATAGCTCTTCCTTCTCTACGGAGTATGTTTCAAGGTTACCCGTGAGTAGGAAAAAAGGCTATGCAGGAAGGAGAGTTTTTGCCTTCTTAGGGGCCGCGAGATATCCACGAATGGTGGCTCCGAGGTAGAGAGCCCAGATGAGGAGCTGGAGCCAGGTCATCGAAACGCCAAATCCGATCGTTCCAGAGATGAGTGAAGAGATGAGTGAATCTTCTGAGAATGTAGAGGAGAGATCCCATGCAAATGCATGAGCACCTGGAAGGAATCCGAACTTCTGTAGCTCAAGAACACCATGAGCCAGCACTCCTGCTGCAACAACAATCAGAGCAACACCTGAGTAGGTGAAGAATTTTCCTAAATTAATTTTGACCGAACGGTTATAGATTCCATATCCAAGTAAGACGGCGATTGCGAGTCCGAGAATCAATCCGATTGTTGGTGCACCGAAAGGTCCAACTGTCTTAAAGTTTGTATAGAGAAAGAGGGAAGTCTCTAAGCCCTCGCGAGATACAGCTGCAAAGGATGCGATTGCTAAGGCGATTGGGCCTGCAAGGAGCGCGCTTTCAGCCTTCCCCTGGAGTTCATCGCGAAGTCCGCGCGCTGCGCGTTGCATCCAGAAGACCATCCAGGTGACGAGACCAACTGCAGTGAGAGCTGTGACTCCGGCGAAGAGTTCTTCACCTTTCGTTGTCAGTTCAGCAGAGGTGTAAGAGAGGAATGCGCCGAAGGCCAAGCTGGCGGTTATGGCGAGAAAGACCCCGCTCCAGAGTGCGCGAAGCAGGTCTCGCCGTTCAGTCTTCACTAGGTACGCGACCAGGATGCCGACAATCAGTGAGGCTTCGAGGCCTTCACGGAGGGCGATGATCGCTGTACTCAACATGAGTGAGAGCGTAATTGACCCTGGTTATTTACGCAACTCTTATGTTGCGTAATTCGTCACTCTATAGAAGGCGCCTCAGCCTCGCCTTCAGGCTCAGGTAGCTCGAGCGGCTCACGCTCGGTCAGCGCCTTTTCCAAGATAGGGGAGGCAATCTCAGCCTGCCAGCGACGAGCACCCAATGCGATGAGGGCTTGCGCAACAGAAGATGCTGGAGGTTCCCAACAAATTCTGCGCACCAGCTCAGGGCTGATCATATTTTCAAGTGGAATGGATAGCTCTTCGGCACGTAGCTGCAGATTAAAGCGAGCATGGGAGAGAGGCGCATACCGTTCCGGAAAGCGCTCGCGCCAGACCTTAATCGGTGGCATCGCATCGCTCTTCGAACGAGCTTCCGGCCATTGATCTTCTGGCATTGCAAGTGCATCGGTAATGCAACTAATCCACGTCGCAGCATTTTCTAACCAGCGCGCTCGCAATCCCAATGGACGCAGAATCTTCTCGAGATGTTTGCGATTGGTAATCGGACCTTTGTCAGATGCGAGGGCAATCTCTGTGATTGCGGCATCCGACAGTAATCGACTAGGAGAGATATCTATCTCTTGCGCTAATTCATTTCGTGCATTCCAAAGCTCTCGAATCACTGCCATGTGATTGCGCTTCTTGACCTTATGCATTCCCGATGTGCGACGCCATGGATCAATTCGCGGGGAAGCAGGTGGCGCAGAAATGATTGCGGCGAAATCTTCGGCTGCCCATTCCCACTTCTTTGCGGCAACAAGTAATTGATAGACCTTGTCCCGTAGTTCTACCAATAATTCAACATCGAGAGCGGCATAGTTGAGCCACTCTTGCGGAAGTGGTCGCTTCGACCAATCAACTGCCGAATGCTCTTTGGCAAGTGAAACTCCCATGAGCGTTTCAAGCAGTGGACCCAGACCTACCCGCGGAAGTCCGGCGATACGACCACCGAGTTCAGTATCAAAGAGAATCTGCGGATGAATTCCAACTTCGCGCAAGCAGGGTAGATCTTGTGTGCTGGCATGCAAAATTACTTCTTGATCGTGAATCAATTGATTGAGAGCAACAAAGCAGCGATGGTCGGGTCCAAATGGAATTGGATCAATCAGATGTAGCCCGCCGCCGGTACGTTTAATTTGAATGAGATATGCCCGAGCGCTGTATTTGTATCCAGATGCACGTTCGGCATCGAATGCATATGGTCCAGTACCAGCGGAAAGTTGAGCGAGTGCGCTATCAAATGCAGCTTCGGTATCAATGACATCTGGGACGCCTAATGCAGGAGATAAGAGTGGGGTTGGAACCTGCTCTTCGATATCTTCAGCCACGGCGACGAGCCGCGCCAAGAGATGCAACACCTTCGGGAAGAGGAGGAAGACCTGCAACTTCAGTCATGAGATTGCACCAAGCCTGAACGTGAAGAAAGATATCGCTCGGCGTTGAGATGTTTGGCGACCACGATGCGCGGATTTCTATCTCAGCGTTGTTTTGGCGAGGCGAAAGTTTTCCAAATGAAGCACTCGATACTCGAGTGACGGTTCCACTAGGGGCGTTGCATTGCGCGCCGGTTGCTTCGAGCGAATCCAGTAGCCAATTCCAGCCAACTTCAGGAAGTAGTGGATCTTCTTGCATCTGACTATCGACATCGGCTCGCATAAAGGTGACGCAGCGGAACTCACCTTCCCATGTATCTTGCCCGCCAGGTTCGTGCAAAATGACGAATCGGCCAGATGCAACTTCTGCTTCCTCATCGCCGAGCGCACCATTGGAGATATCTGCAGTGAATGCAAAGGAGTGTGTCGCTAATTTTTGCGGCGCAGGAACTTCTTCCAGAATAATTTCATCGCGAGGTGTGAATGTCCGCAGTAATTCAATTAACTCATCAAAGGTAAAAGAGGATTTCACTGCTTAATTCTAAAGTTGTATGCGCAATTTGCGTGGGAGGCTGAGCTTCAAGGCGATAGAGTCCGCATATGGCTAGCTTGCTCGCGCTCTTATCGAGTGGATTTTGGGGCAGCGCGGATTATCACGCTGGAAATTTAAGTAAGAAATTCCCGGCGCTTGCCGTTCTTGCGGTAACCCAGGCAATCGGCTTTCTCACCGGAATTACCTTGGTCGTAATCTCACATTCATGGCAGGCAACTGCGCTGGGATCACATGGCTACTTAATTTCAGGGATTTTGGCAGGCCTCTTCGGCTACGTAGGTTTGATCAGCCTCTATTCGGGGTTGGCGACAGGTCGGATGGGCGTTGTTTCTCCCATTAGCTCACTTGGTGCATTAATTCCTCTTGCATATGCCATTGTCGTGCGCGGTGATCATCTCTCCACAATTCTTACAATCGGAGTTGTCATTGCACTTCTTGGTGGTTTCCTTGCAAGTGGTCCGGAATTTTCTCAAGGTGTGCCATTACGACCTCTGCTCTTTGCGCTTAGCGCTGCCTTCTTCTTCGGAGCAGCCTTGGTGTGTATGGCGATCGGTTCGAGGAGCAGCGCTTTAATGACCATGACGACAATGCGCGCCACAACCTGTGTCATCGGTATCGGTCTCTTTCTGCGCTACCGCCATATTGGTGGATTGGGTAGAGCCCAATTACCGCTTTTGATGTATATCGGTATCGCCGATTTCGCAGCCAATCTCTTGCTCGGTGTGGCAACAACCAAGGGGCTAGTTTCGCTAGCGATGGTACTTGGCTCGCTCTACCCAGTTGTTACTGCGCTTTTGGCCTATCTCTTTCTGCACGAGAGGCTACATAGATTGCAATATGTCGGTGTTATCTTTGCAGTGGCTGGCGTTTCCATAATCTCGGCCGCGAGCTAAATTATTATTGCCCTATTTGCGGCGAGCTGAGATAAACCGTGTTCCATCGATACTTCGTTCACTTTGAATGGGAAAGTGCGCAAGTAAGGTAGGAATATCGAGAATATCTTCTCCACCAACAATGTCGGTGATACTTAATTCCAGCAGATCAACTCGATCTGCTGCAAGAAGTGCGTTGACTACCGATATTCCAGCTTCAACATGGATGGTTGGACCAAAAGTTTCAATTGCTCTATCAAGTGCTTTTACGGGAGTTAAGTTCCAACAGTGAGCGAGACGATTATCGGCTAGTGGATTGATGAGACTGCGCGAAATGACTACAACTGGAACTGGTGTGCGGTGATAGGGCTCGCGACGTGCTGTGGCTCCACCGATAAGAATGCAATCGGCCTTTCTTCTATTGGCGAGAAAGGCTGTTCTATCCGCTGTGCTTGAAACACCAGCTGAAGTGCCATCTTTAGATGTCGATCCATCGCGTCCTACTACCAGAGTCACCGTGACGGCCATACATATAAGAATATTGAATTTCTCACCCTTTTATCAGCGAAAATCCCGTTCTAAATTGAAATTCAATAGTGTGGCGCGTTAGCCTTAAAACATGAGAAATCGATTGAGTGCTGGCGCTTTGCTGTCCAGTCTGATCTTTCTCCTGCCATTTATCTCTGCGCCACAGGCAACTGCAGCACAGACGCTCGCACAGGTGCAGGCTCAAGTAAATCGACTTGAAGAGGAAGCAACGACTGCAGCTGAAGGCGCACAAGAAGCGAAGGTGAAATTGGCAGCGCTCACTCGCAATCTTGCCGGCATCCAGGCGCAAGCTGCAATTCAAGGAAAGACTGTCGATGCGATTTCCAAGACTCTTGGTTCGATTGCAATCGAACAATATAAATCCGGTTCGATGAGTCAGAGCCTTGAACTGCTCTTCTCTTCCAATCCATCCCTCTATTTATCGTCAGCCGGTTCACTCGAGGCGATAACTCGACGTAAATCGACGCAACTTCGTAAATTTCAAAGTGCAGAACAGGCGCTCAACGCCACCTCACTTACGGTCAGTGATCGTTTAGCTCAGGTAAAAGTTCTGCAGAAGACTTTGGCGCAACGTAGCGCCCTTGCTACTGCCAAGTTGGCCGAGGCGGAGGCGCTCCTTGCTGCACTGAAGAAGGAAGACCGTGACAGATTGGCGAAGTTGGCACTTGATCAAGAGAATGCAGATCAAGCCTCATCTCTCTTGGCGGCTAAGAGCGCCGATGGAGTTACCGGTCGAGCCGGTATCGCTTTGAAGTTTGCTCTCAAACAAATTGGAGATAAATACGTTTTTGGTGCAGCAGGAATGGTCTACTGGGATTGTTCAGGTCTGACTATGCGCGCCTTTCAAGCAGCTGGAGTATCACTTCCGCACTCAGCGGCGGCGCAAGCGCGAATGGGTAAATCTGTTCCATTCAATAAGAAACAGCCAGGTGATTTACTCTTCTTCGGTCATCCAATCTCGCACGTCGGAATCTACTTAGGTGGCGGCCGCATGGTGCATGCACCTCATACTGGGGCACGTGTCAAAGTTGCCGAGGCATCACTCGGACGAAAACCTTTGGTAGCCGTCCGCCGGTTCTAATGAGTGCACACATTCCAGCTCCGCAAAAAATTCTCTGCATCACCAATGATTTTGGGCCGCGCGCTGGCGGTATTGAGACCTTTGTAATCGGACTCATCGAACGGATGCCGAAGAACTCAGTCATCGTCTTTACATCTTCGCAAGACGGCTCTCTGCCTTTTGATGCTCGATGGTTGAGCGAATATGGAGTCGAAGTAATTCGCGACCGCAGCCATATTCTGCTCCCAACCTTTCGAGTCGGTTTGAAGGTCCGTGCTCTCGTAAAAGAGCGCTCTATTACAACTGTCTTCTTTGGCGCTGCCGCACCGCTGGCTTTACTGTCACAAGGTTTACGTAGAGCAGGTGTAGAAAAGATTGTCGCGTTAACACATGGACATGAAGTCTGGTGGTCGCGAGTATGGCCATTTTCGTGGGCAATACGGCGGATCGGAGATGGCGTAGACCATCTGACCTTCCTTGGAGAATTTACTCGTAGCAATATCGCCCGCGCATTATCGCCACGTGCACAAGCTGCGATGGTGAAGATTGCACCTGGAATTGATACACGCCACTTTGCTCCGCGCTCTGATTCAAGTTCTCTACGTAGAGAACTTGGTCTCGCTGATAAGAAGGTCATTGTGAGTGTGGGGCGACTTGTTCATCGCAAAGGTCAAGATTCTTTAATTGAGTCATTGCCCCAGATTTTGAAGGAGATTCCAGATGCCCACATTCTCTTTGTTGGCGATGGTCCCCATAAAGAGTATTTAGTAAAACGCGCTAATCAACTCTCGGTTTCTCAGCACATCTCCTTTATTGGAAGGATTGCATATGCAGATTTACCGCGCTACATCTGCGTGGGAGATATCTTCGCTATGCCATCACGTTCGCGACTTGCTGGATTGGAAGTCGAAGGTTTAGGGATTGTCTATCTTGAGGCCAGCGCTTGTGGGCTCGCTGTCATAGGCGGTCAATCAGGTGGGGCGCCCGATGCTGTACTCGAGGGCGAGACAGGATATGCAGTCGATGGAACTTCTCCTGCAGCAATTGCACAAGCTGCTATCTCCTTACTGTCACAACCTGAATTAGCCGCACGACTGGGTGCGCGAGGACGAGAGTGGATTGTTGAGCAGTGGCAGTGGGAGAGATGGTCTACGTGCTTCAACCAATTACTTTAATAGCCCAGCAGTTCGAGCTTTTGCAATAGCTTGTACTCTGTTTCGCACATCCATCTTCCTATAAATAGCTGTGAGATGTTTCTTCAGCGTAGATTCGGAAATATAGAGTCGATCTGCCAGATCTGAAAGCGAATCGCCTTCATGCAACTGCGAGAGAATCTGTAACTCTCTTTGAGATAAGTTAAATACTTGTTTATCTCGGTCCACAATTTGGGCCATTCCTTGTGCGGAGAAACTGTGCGGAGCATTGAGAGCATGGTCCATAAATGCCAGCAGAACGGGGAGTGGCTCGGATTTATTCACATAGGCGCTAGCTCCAGCGCGCATTGCGGCGAGAACGAATTCATCCTCGTCGTGCATGCTCAAGACGATGATTGCAGAATCACTAGAGATACTTCTAATCCAAGAAACTATCTCGAGGCCATTGCCATCCGGAAGATTGATATCAACGAATATAAGCTCTGGTTTAATCGTAGCTATCTGGGCGATTGCTTCATCTTTGGAAGCGGCTGCATAGAGCGAGAATCCGGTGCGAAGCTCTAGCGCCCGACGAATTCCATCGCGTACCACTGCATGGTCATCAACGATCAGAGTGATAATCGGTTCGCTCATATCAAGAGCGCTATACGAGTCCCTTCGATACTTTCAATCGTGATACTTCCATTAATTTCACGCACTCTTTCGATAGCTCCACGCAGGCCAAACCTTCCAATTTTCACTTGTGCTCCTCCAATCCCGTTATCGCAGATCTCAAGACAGGTGCGATTGTTTATGGGATAGAGATTGATTGCTACATGGGTAGCCCTAGAGTGTGTTGCGATATTACGTAGGATTTCAGCAGAAATCGTAAGTAACTGCTCGACTGCCTCATCTGCTAGCGGGACTTCGTCGAAGGAGAAATCTGTCGGGATATCGGGAATCAGGGAAGCGGCGAGCTGGCGAATTCGATCGCTCAGTGGTGCCTGCTGGGGAGTACGCAGATTGAGAATCTCTCGTCGTACCTTTGCAATCAAGGAATCGACTTCTAAGCGAGTGCGACGGATCCGCATGCGCGCAGGTGTATCGAGCGATGGCTCGGCCAGCAAGAGATCGAGCGAGTAACCGATACCAACCAAATCTTGGGCGATTCCATCATGAAGTTCACGCGCTACCGTGAGACGTTCGGGTGAAGGAGTTGCCATCGAGCGCTACTTTGTAAAGAGCGCTGCAATCTCAGCTGCGTAATGCTCGGAGATGACATGGCGCTTCAGAGACAATTTGGCTGTGAGTTCGCCGCTAGCGATGGTGAAGTCATTGGCCAGAATTGTAAATTTACGAATTGATTCCGCTTTAGATACAGCCTTATTGGCTTCATCAACTGCCGTTTGAATGACTGCATTGAGATCGGGATCGCTTACGAGAGTTGCAATGGTTGCACCAGTCTTATTATTTGCAGCGATCCACCCTTTAAGCATGTCTTGATCGATAGTTATAAGAGAGGCAATAAATGGTTGGTTATCTCCGACAACCATGCACTGACTGACAAGTGGATGAGCGCGCAAGCGATCTTCCAGAACCGCTGGTGCGACATTCTTTCCACCCGCTGTCACAATCAATTCCTTCTTACGACCTGTGATGTAGAGGAATCCTTCATCATCGAGACGACCTAGATCGCCAGATTTAAACCATTCGCCATCAAATACTTCTTTATTGGCAGCATCGTTCTGCCAATATCCCTGCATCACAATTGCACCCTTGATAAGGACTTCGCCATCATCTGCAATCTTGATGGAAGTTCCGGGGATCGGGCGACCAACAGAACCGACACGAAGATTCTTGGTGATATTGAGAGTCGCTCCAGCAGTTGTTTCGGTAAGTCCATAACCTTCAAGAATTGTTATTCCTGCACCTCGGTAGAAATGCCCTAAACGAGTTCCAAGTGGAGCACCACCAGAAATCGCCGCTTCAACTGCTCCGCCCATCGCTAAGCGAATCTTTCCGTAGACAAGTTTGTCGAAGAGCGCATGCTTCAGGGTAAGGAGTGGATTAAAACCTCTCTTATCTTGCGCCTGGCTATAGGCAATTGCTACATCTGCAGCTTTTCTAAATATCTTTCCCTTACCGGCGGCATCAGCACGAGCTTCGGCACCGTTGTAGATTTTTTCGAATATACGGGGAACAGCTAAGACGAAAGTTGGTTTAAAGGATGCCAAGTCAGGTTGTAAACGTCCGACGGGATCGCTGCAATGGGCCAAGTGAAGCCCGGCATTGATTGCACCAATTTGAACCATGCGACCGAAGACGTGTGCAACAGGAAGGAAGAGAAGCGTTGAGCCACCAGGCTTGAGGAAGAGATCGCTCGCAGCTTCAACCACATTGCCACACTCTGCAAGAAAGTTTGCATGTGTGAGCTGTACACCTTTGGGACGTCCGGTTGTTCCTGATGTGTAGATCAAGGTTGCCAAAGTTGCTGGAAGTAGTGCATTTCTATGACGTTCTACTTCTTCATCGGAAATGTGTGATCCGGCTTTTCGAAGTACCGATAAGACATCTTCGGTCATCACCCAGATATGTTGAGTGTGGGTAGGTAGAACTGGATTGACTAATTCGCGATGTGTAGGTGTTTCAACAATCAAACCCACGGATCCTGAATCGTTGAGAATCCAATCAACTTGTTCAGCGGAAGAAGTTTCGTAGATAGGAACTACACATCCACCGGCATACCAGATAGCGAAATCCAAGATTGTCCACTCGTAGCGAGTACGCGCCATTATGGCAACACGGTCTCCAACGCTAATTCCAGATGCAATCAGACCCTTTGCAGTTGCACGAATCTCTTCTTCCACCTGTCGCGCAGTCATTGGTTGCCAACCATCTCCAAGTGGGCGAGACATGGTGATGCGATCTGGTTCAAACCAAGCGCGTTCTGCAATCAGATTGGTGAGATTGCCCGCAGATGCTGCAGGGATAACGGCAGGATTGGTGATTTCGTTCATAGAGGTAACGCTACTGGGAGAGCCTTGTGAAAGGGAAGATTTGCCAGTTCAATAAATTAAATAAAGTGTTGGTAGCCTTGCGTCCATGTCAGAGCAGAGCGTTTCAACAGTCATTATTGATGCACCCCTAGCCGAGGTGGAGGCCGCCCTCTTTGCCGTTGATAGCTATCCCGAGTGGCTGACCTCAATCAAGAAGGTCGATGTCATCGAGCGCGACTCCGAAAACCGCATCACCAAAGCAAAGTTAGCTATCGATGCGGGAATGATGAAAGACCGAGTGACCTTGGATTACGACTGGTCCGCAGCTCCTGCAACTCTTACTTTCACCATGGACGAGGCTGATCTACTTACACAGATGGATGGCACCTATACCCTCAAAGCAATTGATGCGGATACGACTCAGGTGACTTACGAATTAACCGTTGCAGTCTCACTTCCTGTACCTGCGATGATGATTACTAAGGCGCAAAAACAGACCATTGATGCTGCACTGAAAGAACTGGCCGAGCGAGTTTCATAAATGGGTTACACGATCGGTGTCGATGTCGGTGGAACCAAAGTTCTCGGTGGCGTGGTTGATGAATTTGGGGCAGTGCTCAAAACTGCTCGGCGAGATACTCCGCGCGAAGGTGGTAGCGCACTCACTCAAACAATTGCTGATGTTGCAAAAGAGTTAATCGCCGATTACACAATAGATTCAGTTGGAGTTTCAGCCGCAGGTTTTGTGTCATCAGATCGCAAGACAATGTTGGCAACCCCAAATATCGCAGGGTGGAATGGCGTTGATTTGGATTCCGAACTCACCGCGCTGATTGGTTTACCGGTTGTCATTGAGAACGATGCCAATGCGGCAGCTTGGGGAGAAGCGCGCTTTGGTGCAGGTCGTGGCAAAGATCATTTATTGATGATGACAATAGGTACCGGCATCGGTGGTGGAATCGTTGTTAATGGTGACCTCTATCGCGGCGCATTTGGTATCGCAGCAGAGATTGGACATATTCGGGTTGTGCCTGACGGCCATCTCTGCGGGTGTGGAGCGCGCGGATGTTTTGAACAATATGCATCTGGAAATGCGCTCTTGCGACATGCACGTGAGGCAATTGCCGCAAGCCCAGATATCGCACGCAATCTACTTTCGCGTGGAGATGGAACAATTGATGGTCTTACAGGTAAAGCGATTACAGAGGCAGCCAGTGAAGGCGATGCCGTTGCACTTGCCGCCTTCAACACCACAGGACAGTGGCTTGGCGCTGGAATCGCATCCCTTTCAGTAATTCTCGATCCTGAGTGCGTTGTTATTGGTGGGGGAGTAATCGATGCTGGCGAAATCTTGCTCGCCCCAACGCGCGCAGCCCTCGAGCGCTATATGCCATTTGCGGGAAGACATCCTTATCCAGAGATCATTGCAGCCTCACTAGGAAATGAAGCAGGACTTGTGGGAGTAGCTGATTTAGCTCGGGTTTAACGCTCTGACGGATAGATTAAACCGATTTGTTTACGAATCTCGTCGAGTGATTTCATGATGGCTACTGTTTCATCCAAGCTAAGTAGAGCAGATTCCTTATCGCCCCTTTGTACCATTTCAGAGAAGTACTGAGCTTGTTCGCGTAATCCACCACCTTGGTATTCACGCGGATAATGTGTGACGGTCTCATCGTGCATGATTACTTTGACTGAGGTTGGAGTGTAAAAAACAGAATCAATCTCAATACGCCCTAGTTCGCCCGAGATTGTGGCGGAATTGGAAGTCTTGGCGGACATCGTTGTTGAAAGAATCGCTTGTGCACCAGATTCATAATCAAATATGGCTGTTGCATGCGAATCAACACCTTTATCTGTAAATAAACCAGATGCTGTAATCTTTTGAGGAATTCCTAGAACCATATGGGCAAAAGAGACTGGATAGATTCCTAAATCTAGGAGCGCGCCGCCACCGAGTTCTGGCTCCCAATGTCGAGGATTGGCATAATCTGCCAGGCGTTGGCCGTGATCGGCTTCGACAGCAATGATCTTTCCAATGACGCCAGATGCCAAGATTTTGCGGACTGTATAGATATGGGGAAGATAGCGAGTCCACATCGCTTCCATCAGCGCAACGTTATGCGCGCGCGCTGTATCGACCATGGATTGCGCTTCATGCGCGTTGAGCGCAAATGGCTTCTCGCAGAGAACAGGCTTGCCGGCGCTCAAAGCAAGGATGGTGTTAGCCGCATGAAAAGTATGTGGCGTAGAGACATAAATTGCATCAATGTTCGGATCGTTGACGAGCTCTTCATAACTTCCGTATGCACGGCAACCAGGAAATTCCACTGCCCAGTCTTCGGCTGATTCCCTATTGCGCGAACCAACTGCTGCAACAACATGGTTATTTAAGTAAGAGAGATCACGAGCAAAGGCAGTTGCAATTCCTCCGGTACTCAAAATTCCCCATCGAAATTCCAAACCTGTGTAATGCTCGGTCATAGTGCAGCTCCATCTTCTGGGTTTTCATTATTTCTATTATTCTTCCAGCGAATCACTGAATTCTTCGCATCGCGATACTGTTCTTTAAGACTCTTCTTGGGAGGAATCGGGGGAATGAATTTATTTGTATCGACAAATGAATCTAATTCATCGAGATATGTTGTTGGAGATGATTCATCGAGCGAGAGCCCTTCAACCATGGATTCAAATTCGGCATTGACGAGGTCATCGTCAAAGTCACCGCTCTGATCACGCTTGCTCATGGTTTATGTTCGCACAAAAGGACGAATTAAGGCTAAATTAGCGCTATGAACAATCTGCCCTACGGCACCTTGCGGGCATTTCTTACACCGTTCCTGATGGTGCTCTTTCGCCCAAAGGTAAAAGGGTTACGTAACGTTCCTGCATCAGGCCCACTTATCTTGGCCTCTAATCACCTTTCATTTAGCGATTCAATCTTTATGCCTCTTGTAGTTCCTCGCAAAGTTACCTTTCTCGCCAAGAGCGAATACTTCACATCTCCTGGTCCAAAAGGATTTATTAAGAAGCTCACCTTTATCGCTTTGGGCCAAGTTCCGGTTGATCGATCTGGCGGTCGTAGAAGTGAAGCCGCACTGATTACAGGTCTGGAAGTTCTTGCTGGTGGTAATTCCCTCGGAATTTATCCCGAAGGAACTCGTTCACCCGATGGGCGTCTCTATAAAGGTCGCACTGGAATTGCACGTCTTGCCATTGAATCAGGAGCACCCGTAATTCCCATCGCCATGTTTAACACAGATAAAATCCAACCAACAGGGACAGTCGTACCCAAGATTATGCGCGTAGGAATCACCTTTGGCGAACCCATGTACTTCGAAGGCGATTCAACAGATCTGCTCTATTTGCGCGAAGTTACAGATCAAATAATGAAGCGCATTCAACAGCTATCGGGACAGGAATATGTAGATACCTATGCTGTGAAAGCTAAAAAATCAGGAATCAATGTAGAAAATACTGAGGAAGATTAATCAATCTCAAGTTCTACGCGCTTGGCCAAGTAATTACAGGTATTGCATTCGGCTCCCGGGTTAGGCATGCCACCTTCAATCGTCGTGATTAACTCTTCAAGGAGGGTTAAGAAAGTCTCTTTATCGCGTTCGACAGCTACATATTTTTGATTCACACCAAAGCCGTGTGTGTTAGATGCTAATTCGCTAGGAGCGGTCTGTGTTACTCCAGCTAACTTCCAAATCAATAGCCCCATAGATGAAACCGGGAAAGGCTTACCTTTATCTGGGTTTTCGAGAGCGTAGGCATAGGCTTCAAGTTGCGGGGCATAGAAAGGGCCATTATCGCGCTCGGAGTCGGAGACTTTGCAATCGACAATTCCTACAGTTCCATCTTCATAATGACCGAGCAGATCGTAGATACCAAGAATCTTCCAGCGAGTCTCAAATCCATTAATCGTAATTGGCGCGCTCTTTACCCATTGACCCCACTGTTTAACTACGCCCGGTTTGAGTGATGGATCTAGCGCTTGCATCGGCGCGCGACGAAAGTGTTCTTCCTGGGAATCTGCAAGTGGCTTGACGAGCGGAAACTCTTTCTTCATATCAAATTTAAACCAGTACTTAAGCCAGAGACATCGCTTGCAGGTAGAGAGGCCAAAGGTGAGATCGGATGGAGCGATGGTGTCGCGAGCTGGAACTTCAGGTTTGTGCATAACTCATTCTCTCGCTAACCAGTGATAACTGCTGAGATAAGTACTGCGACACCAAGCAGAATCATGATGGTGCCGCCGGTTGCGCGTAGCCTTTCGAGGCGACGATTGTCAGTAGCCAGCCAGGCGCGTGCAGTTCCGGCAAGTAAGCCCCATGAACCATCTGAAATAAATGCAAGGACGCAGAAGACAAGGCCAAGAAAGATGAGCTGAGTTGTGACGTGGCCGCCTTTAATATCAACAAATTGCGGAAGTACCGCGGCGAAGAAGACGATCGCTTTGGGATTTAAAACTCCGACCCAAAATCCATCGCGTATTGATTGCCGAGCAGTTGGCGCAACTGGTCCTTGATTAGTCATATCTGCAGCATGAACTGCGCGTTTGCGTACTGCATCGAATCCGAGATACATCAGGTAGAGACCACCAATCCACTGCACTGCGATATATGCGATATGCCATTTCTGCAGGATTGGACCGACGCCAGTTGCTACAAGGGTCGATAGAACAAAGGAGCCTGTGACATTTCCCGCCACTGTAAGGACGGCGATTCTGCGTCCCCAAGCGACGGCGCGGGCGATGACGAAGAGGACGCTGGGTCCGGGCGCGATGATGATGATGATCGCCGCCACGAGGTACTCGGGAAGGCGGGTCGGGACCACTCCGGTCAACATGGGGTAACGCTAACTGCTGGGCGAGTCGATTTGCGCCAGGGGAGCTATATCGGCTTAACTATGCACTCGATATATCGAATGGATATAACGCCGCGGTATAGCCGCTCAACCACAGTAGGGGAGGTCTCAATGCGCTCTCGCGCCGATTCACTTGAGTTCGCTCTCCTTGGCCTGCTTTCGCAGAGCCCATTGCACGGCTACGAGCTGCGTAAGCGAATGATCGCCATCTTCGGCCCTTTCCGCGCGCTCTCTTTCTCAGTGCTCTATCCGCAACTGCGCCGCATGGTCGTTGCCAACCTCATTGAATCTAAAGAGGTAGATGTGACATCACGTCGCACACGCATTGTTTATTCAATTACCGCGAAGGGCGCGAAGCGGTTCGAACAATTGACCGAGACAGTAACTCCAGAAGCTTGGTCTGATGAAGGTTTCGAAGTCCACTTTGCGCTCTTTAGCCCAACACCTAAGAAGAACCGCGTAAGAATTCTTGAAGGGCGTCTGCGCCGTCTTCAAGAGAAGGCCGAACTACTACGTACCGATCTAGAAGGATCTACAGCAGGTCTCGACAAATATCTTGAGGAGTGGCGCCGCTACTCACTCGATTCGCTTCAGCGAGAAATCGCTTGGCTGGAAAGCATGATCAAAACCGAAGGGAAGACAAAGTGAATATCACAACCGGAAAAGGCGACATTCGTGTTGCAATCGTTGGAGTAGGAAACTGCGCTAACTCGTTAGTTCAAGGCGTTACCTATTACAAGGATGCAGCTTTAGATCAGGAGATTCCAGGTCTCATGCACGCTGTTGTCGGCGGTTATCACATCAGCAGCGTCAAGTTTGTTGCTGCCTTCGATGTAGATGCCAAGAAAGTTGGCCTCGATCTTGCAGATGCAATCTGGGCATCAGAGAACAACACAATCAAGTTCTCAGACGTTGCTAAGACTGGTGTCACAGTTCAGCGCGGCACAACTCTTGACGGCCTTGGAAAGTACTACAAGGAGACAATCACTGAATCAACCGCTGCTCCAGTCGACATGGTTGCAGTCCTCAAAGAAGAGCAAGTAGATGTTCTTATCTGCTATCTCCCAGTGGGATCTGAGGCTGCTGCGAAGTTCTACGCACAGTGTGCAATCGATGCAGGGTGTGCTTTTGTTAACGCTCTTCCAGTATTTATTGCATCTGACCCAGTGTGGGCGAAGAAGTTCGAGGATGCAGGTCTTCCAATCGTTGGCGATGACATTAAGAGCCAGGTTGGTGCAACTATCACTCACCGCATCATGGCGAAGTTGTTCCAGGATCGCGGTGTTCACCTAGACCGTACCTACCAGCTCAATGTCGGTGGAAATATGGACTTTAAGAATATGCTCGAGCGCGATCGCCTTGAATCAAAGAAGATCTCGAAGACAAATTCTGTAACATCGCAGCTCGATCACGATATGGGAGCGAAGAATGTCCACATCGGACCTTCGGATTACATTCCATGGCTCGATGATCGCAAGTGGGCATATGTTCGTCTTGAAGGTCGTGCCTTCGGCGATGTTCCTCTTAACCTCGAATACAAGCTTGAAGTATGGGATTCACCGAACTCAGCTGGCGTCATCATCGATGCCCTTCGCTGTGCAAAGATCGGTTTAGATCGCAAGATTGGGGGAGCGCTGCTCTCACCATCTTCATACTTTATGAAGACTCCACCAGTTCAATACACAGATGAAGCCGCACACCAGAAGACAGAAGATTTCATCTCTGGAAAGCTTGATCGATAAGAAAGAAAATCTTAAAGAGAAAACCCCGGCCCTGATTGCTCAGGACCGGGGTTTCTTCATCCCTCAATCTTCACGGAGAGTTAAAGAGATGAGGGTTATATCGTCGCGCTATCTGGGGTGCGACGAATATGCATTAGACCTGCGATGGAAAGTAGCAACATCACAATTCCTCCGATGAGTGCTGCCAGTGCGCCATATCCTGCGATGACTCCCATGGTTCCAAATGCATAGGCTTCAAGCAGCATTCCACGCAAGGTATTGCCCATAAAGAGTGTCTGTCGTAAGTCACCGAGCTTGGCTATTTGCGCGGTATCAGTACTTCCGCCTCTGACCAATCCCATGTACATACCTGACACATCAGAATATGTAGCAGGTTTTCCAACTGCAGCAATTGAGGCGGCCTTCATATGTTCCCAGATATAGAGATCTGAAAAATCTTTCGCCATCGGTCCAGTTGTTACCGCCATTCCTGCCCATTTACTCAATTGAGTTCTTGTGGCCGCCGGCATAGCAGCAGCTGCAGGAAATGAGATGTTCTGGTTTTCCAATTGACTTGTGACTGAGTCAGCCGCGAAGCTAGCGCCCCAGTTGAGCAGACCTGCAGCGACGAGAAGGAATGCGGAAAGCCCAAAGCCCACCCAAGTAACTATCTTGTCAAAATTTTTACGTTTCATTGATTTTCTCTCCTTTACAAGGCGCTTAGATATTTAAGCGCTATGCCAAGTAGATACCTCAGGCATGAGTCAATTGAGAGAAAAGCTGAGTGCTGGCACCTCAGTAAGAAAGTTGAGGGCTGGCACCAATAAAAATGTGAGGCAGGTAATCGGTTTTGTTAATGAATATCGCGGTTACAAATAGCTTGGCCTTCACTATTAATTACAGAATGCACACAGGCGATACCTAAGTTATCAAATGCCGTATCGCCGTAATGAGTACGAAATGCAAGTGCTAATAAGACTCGCATATTGGTATCGCTATCGGATCTAATCCCAAAAGCCTTAGCGGATCGACTTATTGTATTTTCGACGACTTTCTCAGTGTGATTCGTTTCCCGGGCGATTGCCGAGTTGGTCATTCCTTCGCAGAGTAATCCGAGGACCAATTGCTCGAATGGTGAAAGTTCTCTGGTGGTGATGGTGATATCTCTTGCCATGGTAGCGACCTCTCCGTTGCTACCTTCAGTATGCTCCTAAAGTCATCCTTTGATTAGGCCGCGTAACCCTTTAGGATGCGCAAATGACTGAAATCACTACTTCCACAGTGGGCCAGGTTCTGATTATCAGGCTAAACCGCCCCGAGAAGATGAATGCGATTACTCGGCAGATGTACGCCGGGCTAGCCCAGAACCTCAACCAAGCCGCTGAGGATGATTCGATTCGTTGCGTCGTTATCACGAGCGAAGGTGTGCACTTCACGGCGGGAAATGACATCGGTGATTTCATGTCAAACCCACCTACTGAATCCGATTCTGATGTCGCAAAATTCTTGGGCTCTCTTCTTGAATTCCCGAAGCCACTCCTAGCCGCAGTAAAAGGTAATGCTGTAGGAGTAGGAACAACCATGTTGCTGCACTGTGATGTAGTTGTTGCCGCGCCAGATGCAAAGTTCTCTATGCCATTTACATCTCTCGGACTAGTCCCTGAAGCGGGTTCATCCAAACTCTTCCCAGAACTTGTCGGCTATCAACGTGCGGCAAAGATCTTCATGACCGGAGAATCATTCAGTGCAGATAGTGCGCTTGAGATGGGGATGATTGCGAGTATCGCAGGGGACCCAGAGACAGAGGCTCTTGAAATCGCTCAGCAGATTGCTGCTCAACCACCGAAAGCAATTATGAATACCAAGGCTCTGATGAAGGCAAATAAGCACGACGCGGTTGCACATGTCATGCGAGCTGAATTCCAACTCTTTGCCCTTGCTCTGCAATCTGAGGAAGCGGCCGAAGCATTTATGAAGTTCATGTCTACGAGAGGGAAGTAAATGTCACTTCAAGGGAAGCGGATTTTTGTCACAGGCGGTTCTCGCGGTATCGGTTTAGCAATCGCCTTGCGCGCTGCACGTGATGGCGCATCAGTTGCGATTGCTGCAAAGACCTCTGATCCTAATCCAAAGCTTCCCGGAACAATTCACACTGCCGCAGAAGAGATTCGTGCAGCAGGTGGAACCGCGCTTCCCATCCAATGTGATTTACGAGATGAGAACCAGATTGCTGCAGCAGTTGCACAAGCTGCTCAAGAGTTCGGTGGTATCGATATCTTGATCAATAACGCCAGTGCTATCAATCTGACTCGTACCGAGGACACCCCAGCAAAGCGCTTTGACCTCATGTTTGATGTCAACGTTCGTGGAACATTCTTGACCTCACAAGCAGCCCTTCCTCACCTTCGGGAATCAGCTGAGGCTGGACGCAATCCACACATCTTGACCTTGTCACCACCGCTTTCCATGAAGGCTAAATGGTTTAAGAACCATGTTGCCTACACAATGGCGAAATACGGGATGAGTATGTGTGTTCTAGGAATGGCTGAAGAATTCAAGCGCGATGGAATCGCAGTAAATGCCCTGTGGCCACGCACCGCTATTGATACTGCAGCGCTTGCAATGATTCCAGGCGTTGATACCGCTGCCTGTCGCACTCCAGAGATTCTCTCTGATGCGGCTTACATCATCTTGAACCGTAACTCGAAGGAGTGCTCAGGCAACTTCTTCGTCGATGATGAAGTTCTTGCTTCTGAAGGAGTTACAGATCTGGAGAAGTATTCAGTAGTCCCTGGCACCAAAGATTTCTTACTCGACTTCTTCCTGGATTAAGTGAAGCGGGGGAGGTTGCTCTAACCTGCTCCCATGAACCTGGAACTCAATGGCACAAACGTTATTCATGAATCAGAGCGCCAGGGCAAGGCATCTTCACTCTTCTGGCCGTGGTGTGGTGCAAATGTTTCGCTTCTAGCGCTTTCCTATGGCTCGTTCTTCTTGGGCTTCGGTATCTCTTTCTGGCAGGCCACTTTCGCAGCAATTATCGGCACTGTGCTCTCATTTCTTCTGGTTGGCGTCAGCTCTCTCGCTGGAAAGAAATCAAATGCTCCAACAATGGTCTTATCACGCGCGACATTTGGAGTGAAGGGCAATCTGATTCCCGGAGCGCTCTCATACCTGATATTTGTTGGCTGGGAGACCGTGTTGGTCTCGCTGGCAACTTTGGCGACGGGAACTGTATTTGTGCGCGTTGGCCACCTCAGCCATAACACCGCAATGATTATCGGATTCGTTTTATCTGTGTCGCTGACCGTATCTGCAGGAGTACTTGGCTTTGGTGTCATTATGAAATTGCAGAAGTACCTAACAGCAGTCACTGTCGTGGCAACGATTATCTATATTGGTTTGACCTTGTCGCATGTACATTGGGCACAAATCTCAACGATGAAATCAGGAAGTATCCAGGGATTCATCGGAGCTCTGATATTTGGGGCAACTGGCATAGGTCTTGGCTGGGTTAATTCAGCGGCAGATTATTCACGTTACTTGCCGCGCAATACGTCGAGCCGAGGAGTAATCGGATGGACCGTCTTTGGTGCATCCCTAGTTCCAATTCTTCTCGTCATCTACGGCGCAGCGCTTTCAGGAAGCGATAAGAAGTTATCTGATGCCATTGCAACTGATCCGATTGGGGCGTTGACCACAATTCTGCCCACTTGGTATTTAGTGATATTCGCTCTTATTGCAATCTTAGGTCTGGTCGGCGGAGCAATTCTCGACCTGTATTCATCTGGACTCACACTGATCTCGCTAGGTTTACCCGTAAAGCGTCACATTGCAGCAAGTATCGACGCAGTCTTGATGTTGATTGGAACTATCTACTTCGTGTGGATTGCAGATAACTTCTTCTTTCCATTCCAGGGCATTCTTATTACTTTGGGAGTTCCCATCGCCGTGTGGTCTGCGATATTTGTTACCGATGTCTTAATGCGCAAGAGTTATCACGAGACAGATCTCTATAACCCGCATGGACGATATGGAAGTTGGAACTTGGGCTCCATCGCTGTCATGGGTATTGGAACGATAGTTGGGTGGGGATTTGTAACCAACACCTTCGCCAGCTGGTTATCGTGGCAGGGATACTTCCTTCACTTCATCGGAGGAAAGAGCGGCGCCTGGGCGTATTCCAACCTTGGAGTTTTCTTTGCGCTACTTATCGGATTCGTTGGATATTACTTTGTTGCGCGAACTACTTTAAAGAAGCAGGAAAACGTCTAAGCCAGAGAAGTCCTAGGGCACCAGAGACGATAGCGGCAAAGAAGAGCCCAATCCGAACCTGAGCAAGTTCGGTAGAAGTCTTGAGTGTTATCTCTGCAATGACAATCGAGACTGTAAGACCCATGCCCGCCAAGAAGCCAACGCCCACGATCTCTTTTAAATCAAGAGCTGGAGGAAGTGTTAGCTTGGTGAATCTTGTGCAGAGATAAGCGAAGAGTGAGATTCCGAAAACTTTACCCACGATTCTCGCCATGACAATCGAAACAGAAATTTTCTCTGTAGCAACTGAGAAATCAAGCTTCGTTAATAGGTTGATAAAGATGTAGACGGGAATAATTGCGAAGGTCGCTATAGGGGAGAGGTATCTAATCAAAATTGTGCGCTTGGGGAGAATGAATCCAAGCCCGGCTGCACCTAGCGTGTAGACCGCGCTAGCTAGATGTAAGTCTTTGTGGAAGAAGATGCCGATGACAACGAGCGAGAAGAAATCATCGGCAACTGCCAAGGTAAGCAGGAATAGTCGCACCGCTGGATTTACTCGCTTGCCCAAGATGCTGAGCGCACCGATTGCTAGAGCAACGTCTGTCGGCATTGAGACTGCCCATGCACGTGAATCAGGATTGAGAACAAAGAAGATAAGAGCTGGGATGATCATTCCGCCGAGCGCCGAAATTGCCGGCAAGATTGCATCCTTTGGTTTATCTAAACCTTCTCGAATCTCAAGGCCAATCAGCACGAAGAAGATGAAGGTCAGAATTTCCGAGAGCATGGTGAAAGAGTAACGCCCGCCACCATAAAGGCGACGGGCGTTACTTAAGAGAGTTCGATTTAGATGTCGTAGTAAAGCTCGAACTCAGCTGGGTGCGGACGTAGACGCACATAATCAACTTCATTCTTACGCTTCCATTCGATCCATGTCTCGATGAGGTCTTCTGTGAAGACTCCACCCTTTGTAAGGAATTCGTGATCCTTCTCAAGGCTATTGAGAACTGCATCGAGTGAACCTGGAACCTGAGGAATTGCTGCAGCTTCTGCACCTTCGAGTTCGTAGAGATCCTTATCAACTGGAGCAGGTGGCTCGATCTTATTCAGAATTCCATCGATACCAGCCATGAGCATTGCGGCAAATGCGAGGTATGGGTTTGATGATGGATCTGGGCAACGGAACTCAACCCGCTTTGCCTTTGGTGATGATCCTGTAATTGGAATACGGATACATGCGGAACGGTTACGCGCTGAGTAAACGAGGTTTACGGGAGCTTCATAACCTGGAACCAAGCGACGGTATGAGTTCACTGTTGGGTTGGTGAATGCAAGAAGTGATGGTGCGTGCTTCAAGAGTCCGCCGATATACCAACGTGCCATATCTGAGAGATCGCCATATGTTCCTGCTTCGAAGAAGAGTGGCTTGCCATCTTTCCAAAGTGATTGGTGAACGTGCATACCTGAACCGTTATCTCCGAAGAGTGGCTTTGGCATAAATGTTGCGGTCTTGCCGCCTTCCCATGCAACGTTACGAATGATGTATTTAAACTTCATTAGCTCGTCACCTGCAGAGAGAATATCTGTGAAGCGGTAGTTAATTTCCATCTGTCCGGCTGTACCGACTTCGTGGTGTGAACGTTCTACCTGAAGTCCAGCGCGTCCAAGCTCCATCACCATTTCATCGCGAAGATCTGCGAATTGATCTGTTGGTGAAACAGGGAAGTATCCACCCTTAATACGTGTGCGATATCCACGGTTAGGAGTTCCGTCTGTATCTGCAACGATGCCGGTATTCCAAGCACCTTCGTATGAATCGATGTGGTGGTAAGACTCGTTCATTCCTGTCTTAAAGCGGATTGAATCAAATACATAGAACTCAGCTTCTGGAGCGAAGAATGCCTGATCTGCGATTCCAGTCGACTTCAAATAATCGACAGCCTTCTTCACTACGCCACGTGGGTCGCGTGAGTAAGGAGTGTTATCAGTTGGGTTGTGAACAGAGAAGATGATGACCAAAGTCTTTTCAAGACGGAATGGATCGATAAATGCTGATTCTGGAACTGGCAGCAACTTCATATCTGACTCGTGGATTGACTGGAATCCGCGGATTGAAGAACCATCGAACATCAAGCCGTCTGTGAAGACTGCTTCATCAAATGATTCAACAGGAACGTTGAAGTGGTGTTGAATTCCAGGAAGGTCGGTAAAGCGAACGTCAACGAGCTTTACATCTTCCTTCTTGATGTATGCAAAAATCTCTGAAGAATTTTTAAACATGTAGTGACTCCTATTGAGGCTGTTAAGGCCCAGCCGACTCAACATTGAGCACCGCTGATGGGGAAAGGCTAGTTCTCCAGAGTAAAAAAGTCATAATTTTGGTGTTACGGCTGTGTTACATCGAAGCCAGATGGCTCACATCGGGGCTTAAATGCCTCGGGCGATAGGCTTACAACATGTTTCCTCGCATCAGTCAGGGTCGCCGCCTTCTCGGCATCACCATCGACTGGATCGCCTGTTACTTAATTTCCCTGGGCTTCTTTGCCGGTCACGGCACACTGACCGAACGAGTTCCACATGCGCGGATTCCAGTTTTGATACTGCTCTTCGCCGAATACTCACTTCTCGTTGCTTTTGGGGGCGCATCCTTCGGACACCGGATTGTCGGTTTGAAAGTCGTGCGCTTTTCCGACGGGGGAGCACCTACTCCAATTCAAGCGCTTATCCGCGCAGCGCTGCTCATGCCATTAATTACTGCGATTACCTTCGATGAGAACGGCCGCGGCGTTAACGAGAGACTCTCCAATACTGTCTTAGTCAAGATACGTTAAAAGCTGTAGATATGAAAAAGATCTTGGTATTGGTACTAGTGCTCATCATGAGCACCACTCTAGGTGCCTTCGCCATGGGTTCAGGAAATAAGTATCAAGATGCTCAAACCGGAGTCAGCTACCGAATTTATCAACCAGCCTCAACTGGTGACTTAATACTTCGCTCATTCTCAATGCAATCATGTGGCGCGAAGAATGAGCAGTGGCTAGCTGCAATCTATGGAGAAGATCGTTCTGTGCAATTCTTAGAAACTGATGCAAAGGTAAAATGCTCTAATCCTGGTCTTGGCGTGAAAGTTGCAACGGCGCTCGTCAACGGGAATAAGGCAACGATTGTCGCCTTCTGCGATCCAGCTAATAGCAAGCAGTGGAAGAATTGCAAGACTTCAGATATTCACAACTACGGTGGCTACGCAATGTGGAAGGTTCCTCCCACCAAATCACTACACGGCACAGAGATTGAAGTCCTTGTATCAGGATTTACCTATGCGGACTTACTTAAGATGGCTAGAGGAATGAAGCCGGTCAACCCTTAAGACTGGATTGGGTAGAAACTCTTCACAAAAACCCGACATTCTGCTTCGCTTATCTCCCAATCGACAAGAGGAGAGAAAATGGCAAAGGCATACGAAATTTCAGTTTGGAAACCTCACGCAGGCAAGCGCGCTGAATTTATGAAGACTTGGGGAGAGATTGCAGAAATATTCAAGGCAAATGGAGTTAGTGAGATAACTGTTCTTGCAGGGCATGCTGGTAAAGATGTTGGGAATATCCTCATCATTCAAACTTTTAAGAGCCTCACAGATAATGGAATTGTCAACGATGCGATCGCAGAGAGTCCTGCTATGAAAGCTTGGATGGAGAAGAATAAGGACGTCGACTCAGCAGCAATGGTCTCTCATGACCTTTACACGGAGGCATAAATACAATGGCAAAGCGCGTATTCGTTAATTACTACTTCCGCACAAAATATGGCCAAGGTGCAAAGGTCGATGCCTATATTGAAGAGATTAAAGCTGAAGCGCTCAAACTTGGAATCTCCGAAGTTCGCGTAGGTAATGTTGAAATTGGTCACTACTCACCATCAACCTGCTTTTCACTCACCTTTGAAAGTGGAGATGCCTTTGGGAAGCAATGGGGAAATGGTTCAGAGTACGAGGCGAAGAGTGCTGGATGGGGCGCGCTATGGAAGAGAATAAATAGCGAACCTGATCAAATCTTTGAGCGAATCGGTTCAGATCTGATTTACGAAGAGTAAGAGCAGTTGTTCTTTAGCGGAGTTTGGTGCCCTTTGGAAGCGGTCCACGTGGAATTGGCATAGACATTCCACCGACTGCTTTCAAACGGGCACGAACTTCGCGCATCTGATGCGCAGATAGCTTCTTAGGAAGTTTTGTCAGATGCTTCTGTAGCTTGCGGATTGGGACTTGGCCATCGCCATCTCCTACAAAAATTTCAGTGATAGGAACGCCAGGAGCGAAACGTTCTGACTTCTTCTTCTCATCCTGCAACATCTGACGTACTGCAAAGCCACCTTCACCGGTGAGAACAATTCCTGCACGACCCACACTTCGGTGGACCATATCCTGCTGACGGTTCACGGCAACAGCTGGAGTAGTAGTCCATCCCTTACGAATTGCCATTAACACACTGGCGCCAGCGCCAATCTGACCTTCAATTGAAGAGTAGGCAGCTGAACCTGCGACGCGCGTGAAGATAAACATAGTTACAAGAGCAGCAACGGGAATCGTTACGAAGCCGCCGTAGATCGGGTGGCCAAGTACGACACCGAGCGAGACTCCAGCAATGAGAACAAGGATGAAGATCGCAATGAGTGCGATGCCAATCCATGGCTTCTCTGCACTTGTGACCTTGTAGGCATCACGGAAAGTTTGAAAACGTGGAGTCTTGATCTTGGCTTCTTTGCTCTTCTTCTTAAACATGTTGGTTAGTTTAGGGGAGCAGGGGCTGTACCACCAAGGCGTACGGGGGCCCAGCGCTGACCTTGATGTGAATCGGGATACTTTTCTTGTACTTCATAGAGCATTTTCACCATCGTGTCACGGAGTAATTTCTCGCCAGCTTCAACATCTGATTGCTTATCGAAGTAGAGCGGTGCACCGAATGCGACGGTGATAGGAACGTTCTTGCGGCGGAGATTTCGTTTGACCTTCTTCGTCCAAATTCGCTGAGATCCCCAGACGATAGTGGGAACGATAGGAACGCCGGCCCCCATCGCAAGTCGAACCGCACCAGATTTGAGTTCCTTAATTTCGAAGCTGACTGAGATGGTGCCTTCAGGAAAAATTCCAATGACCTCGCCTGCTTTAAGAGCGCGAAGCGCTGCAACAAAGGAGGCAGAACCGCTAGAGCGATCGACAGAAATGTGGTGCATACCGCGCATCAATGGACCGGCTAATTTATTGTTAAATATTTCCTTCTTCGCCATAAACCGCACATAACGTCCGGCGGGAAGTGCTGCGGTACCTGTCAGCGCAAAATCGAGATATCCGATGTGATTGATTGCCAGGATCGATCCACCATCACGTGGAATATTTTCTTCACCTTGAAAATCAAACTTTAAACCCAGGTATTTCCAGAAAGCTTTAATAGCGACAATAACTGGGGGATAAACAAGATCAGCCAACGGATGCACGCTTTTCTTGCGCTTGCTTATAGAGGCGTCCGGCGCGATAAGAACTGCGGACTAGCGGACCGCTCATGACACCGCTAAAACCTATAGCTTCGGCTTCCTTGGCGAGTTCCACAAATTCATCAGGCTTTACCCAACGTTCGACTGGGTGATGTTTATTGGTAGGACGAAGATATTGAGTAATCGTAATCAGGTCACAGCCAGCGGCATGGAGATCAACTAGTGCTTGCGAAATTTCTTCACGAGTCTCACCTAAACCAAGTATCAAGTTTGACTTGGTAATCAGACCAAAGGCGCGTGCCTGGCTGATGACATTGAGAGAACGCTCGTAGGTAAATGCGGGACGAATTCTTTTGAAAATTCGTGGCACTGTCTCGAGGTTATGCGCGAATACTTCAGGGCGGGTCTCAAAGACTTCATTGAGGAAAACAGGATTTCCACTGAAATCTGGAGCAAGCATTTCAACGCCGGTTCCGGGATTAAGTTCGTGAACCTTGCGAATTGTTTCGGCGTATAGCCAGGCGCCTTCATCGTCTAAGTCATCGCGGGTAACGCCCGTGATAGTTGCGTACTTCAGACCCATTGATTGCACAGACTCTGCAACGCGACGTGGTTCATCACGATCGAGCGGTTCAGGTTTTCCGGTATCGATATTGCAGAAGTCGCAGCGACGTGTACAACGTTCGCCACCGATCAAAAATGTAGCTTCTTTATCTTCCCAACATTCAAAGATATTAGGGCAAGCTGCCTCTTGGCATACGGTGTGAAGACCTTCAGTCTTCACGAGTGAACGAAGGCGCGTGTATTCAGGGCCCATATTGGCGCGAGTCTTTATCCACTCGGGCTTTCGTTCGATCGGTGTTTCAGTATTGCGCGCTTCAATGCGAAGTAATTTACGTCCGTCTGGTGCGATAGTCATGCACTTACCTTTGCTAGAGATTCGGTTAAATGTTTCTCGACCAAGGCGATAACGTCATTGACGTTAATTTCTCGACCGAGTTCTGCAGATATCGATGTGACGGTTGCATCGTCTATTCCGCAGGGGATGATTCTATTGAATCCGGCAAGGTCCGGATTCACGTTCAGGGCGAAGCCATGCATCGAGACTCCGGAGGCGACGCGAATTCCTATCGCGGCGATTTTGCGCTCACCTTGCGAGTCGCGAACCCACACTCCAGAACGACCGGCGACTTGGGTCGCCTCAATATCGAGATCGGCACAGACTCGAATCAGCCCCATTTCAATCTCACGAACAAAGCCGACGAGTTCAGTGGGCTTAGCTAATGTGATGATCGGATAGCCAACGAGTTGCCCGGGACCATGCCAAGTAATTTTCCCGCCACGATCCACATTGATAACAGGAGTCCCATCAGTGGGACGTTCCATCTCTGTTGTGCGTTTGCCGGCTGTGTAGACCGAAGGATGTTCCAGAAGCAATAAAGTGTTTGGTCTCACCGCTGCAACAACATCACGATGTATTGATCTCTGCATTTCTAGCGCAGCTTCGTACTCAACTAATCCAGAACGCTCTATCGAAAGAGGGGACATAGTGAATTCTTTGAGTGAATCCGCGTTAAGAAGTGGCACGGGTACAGCCTAAAGGTAGGCTAGCCCTCTCGCGAATTACGCAATTACCGAGCCCGAAAGGCCCACATATCGTGTCTATCAATACTGTCTCAAAATCCCGCAAGCCATTTGCCATCGCCATGTTGGTGGTCATCGCCTGGTTCATGATCTCTGGCGTCTTTGGTCCACTCTTCGGAAAGCTCTCGACAGTTCAAGATAATAACAACTCTTCATTCTTGCCAAAGGGCTCTGAAGCATCGATGGCCTCTGAGCAGATTAAAACTTTCTCAGGTAAAGATTCATTTAATTTTCCTACGCTGATTCTCTTCGAAGGCAAGGTAACCCCTGCGACTATTGCATCAATTAATACCCATATGCAGGGCGTTGGCGGCCTTACTCTTGATGGAACTGCAGCGAAAATCTCTGACTACCTAGCTCCAGGACAGACAATTACAGTTTTCCCATCTCAAGATGGTCAGGCAATCTTGGCAAATGTGCCACTCGATGGATCTGCAATCGGAAAGAATTTGCCTAATGACAAACCGGTATTGCCTGAGGTCGTTAAGGCGCTGCGCGCAGATATCAAACCTTTTGCTGAGTCCAATGGCGTCACCCATTATGTAACTGGTCCTGCTGGACTTCTTGGTGATCTCTTTGGGGCCTTCGGAACTTTGGACTCATCACTTCTTCTGACAACTTTGGGCGTTGTTGCAATTATCTTGATTGTGGTTTATCGCTCACCAGTTTTATGGATCATTCCGCTGCTCTCAGCCCTCTTCGCACTTTCAACTGCCGGCGGAATTGTTTATCTTCTTGCCAAGAATGGTGTTCTGAAAGTTGATGGTCAGTCACAAGGAATTCTTTCGGTACTTGTTTTAGGTGCGGCCACGGATTACGCGCTGCTACTGATTGCTCGTTATCGAGAAGAGTTACACCATCATGACAATCGCTTCGATGCGATGCGCGCTGCCTACAAGGGAGTATGGGAGCCAATTCTGGCCTCTGGTTCAACAGTCTCAATCTCTCTCCTGATTCTTCTCTTCAGCAAGCTCTCTAACACTCGTGGCCTCGGACCGATTGGCGCAATCGGCATTGTCTCTTCCATGTTCACAATTCTGACCTTGCTTCCTGCACTACTTCTAATCTTTGGTCGTTGGATCTTCTGGCCACGTATTCCTCGCAATGATGGTGATGATCATGTGATGTCAGGTCCATGGTCGAAAGTTGCCGCATCAATTGGTAATCATCCACGTCGTGCGTGGGTTTCAGCCGGAATCGTTCTCCTTCTCTTTGCAGCTGCTTCATCAACACTGAAGGCAGATGGAATCGGCACTGTCGATACCTTCACGGGACATCCTGAATCTGTTGTTGGTCAGAAATTACTTCTCAAGCACTTCCCAGGCGGCCAAGGAGATCCAACTCAGGTTGTTGTAAGCGCCGAGAAGATTCAAGTTGTTACTGCGGCGCTCAAAAATGCACCAGGGGTAACCGATATAGCTCCACAGCTAGATGGAATTCCAATGCCTGGAAAACCACTTCCAGCCGTGAAGATTATTAATAATCGAGCGATTCTCAATCTCACGCTCAATAAGGCACCAGATAGCGTCGATGCTGGAAAAGATATTCCTGAGATTCGTCGTCTAGCACATGCAGCTGATGCAACATCACTTGTAGGCGGAACTAGCGCGGTCTACTTCGATGTGCGAACTGCAAATAGTCGCGATAACCACACGATTATTCCCATCATCTTGTTTGTCATCACACTGATTCTCGGCTTACTCCTACGCAGCATCATCAGCGCGGTAGTTCTGCTCGGAACCGTTGTGCTCTCATATTTCGCAACGTTGGGAGTATGTGCTCTGGTCTTCAACCACATCTTCGGTTTTGCGGGTGGAGATAACTCATTCCCACTCTTTGCCTTTATCTTCTTGGTGGCGTTGGGTATTGATTACAACATCTTTTTAATGACTCGTGTACGTGAAGAATCCCAGAAGATCGGCACTCGTGCCGGTGTTATCAAGGGCGTCACAGTTACTGGTGCGGTTATTACATCTGCGGGAATCGTCCTTGCTGCAACCTTTGCAGTCTTAGGACTTCTTCCACTCGTTCCACTTGCCGAACTCGGTTTCGCAGTGGCCTTCGGTGTATTGCTCGACACCATCATCGTGCGTTCTATCTTGGTCCCTGCGCTAGTCCATGAAATCGGACCAAAAATCTGGTGGCCTTCAAAGCTACAGGATAAGTAATTATGCGCGTTGGCATTGCCGGTTATGGCTTAGCAGGGCGTTCATTTCACGCACCGCTTCTTAAGGGATGCGGATTTGAAATCGCAACAGTTCTCACCGGCAATGCAACGCGCGCACGTCAAGCTAAGGAAGATTTTCCACTTACCAAAGTGGTCGACAACCTTGCGCAATTCTTGGAACAAAATTTAGACCTCGTTGTGGTGGCCTCTGCAAATATGGCACATACCGAGCAATCGTTGGCAGCAATCAAAGCCGGTATTCCACTTGTCGTTGATAAGCCGATGGGTCGATCTCTCCAAGAGACAGAGTTGATTATCCATGCCGCTCAGAAGGCGGGGGTCCCAGTTACTTCTTTCTTCAATCGCTTATGGGATAGCGATGCGCTCACCATTAAGAAGATTGTGGCGAATGGCCTTATTGGTAAACCCTTCCGCCTTGATTCACGCTTTGAACGATTCCGGCCGCAACTCAATCTGGCATCGTGGCGCGAATCTGAAACTGCTGAAAATGGCGGAGGATTACTTCTCGATTTACAGACACATCTGATTTCAACAGCGCTTGATTGGTTTGGGCCAGCAAAGTTGGCATATGCAAATGTGCGAAGTATTCGAGGAAACTCTGAAGATGATGTAGTTCTTAACCTGGTTCACACTTCAGGAGTCGACTCATATCTTGCAGTAAGCGCTATTGCCGGATCTCCGGGACCGCGCATTCGTTTACTCGGTACTGAAGGTGCACTTATTGTCGAAGATCTTGATCCGCAAGAAGCTCTTCTTCGCGCGGGAGATTTTCCGGAAGGTGGAACGTGGAACGTTCCAACCAGCTCTAAGGCATATATTCAACGTGGTGATACACGAGAAGAGATACAGACAGTCCCTGGAAATTATGGACATTTCTATCTGGCCGTGCGCGCTGCTCTGGAAGGAAATGGCGCTTGGCCGATATCGCACGATGAAATCCTTGAAGTCTCACGAATCATTGATGAGGCGCGTGCCATAAGTGCCCGATAAGGTCGCTGTTATTGGGGCAGGGCTTGCTGGGCTCAGCGCTGCAATTACCTTGCAAGATGCCGGTCTCGAAGTAGAAGTTTACGAATCCAGCGATCGAGTCGGTGGACGAGTTGCCACAGATGTCATCGATGGTTTTCTTTGCGATCGTGGCTTTCAACTGATTAATGCGCGATACCCAGAGATACGCAGACTTGGAATTATCGATGAACTAGATTTCATCGCAGCAGATCGCGGAGTCGAATTATCTATGGGGGAGAAGCGATATTCACTAGGTGATCCGCGGTCTCATCCCTTCTCTGCGCTCAATTCGGTCTCTGGAAGTATCGCTGAAAAATTGCGGTTTCTGTCTTATCTCACTCGCAGCGCACGTTCTGGTATGTCAGTTGCAGATGAGTTGAAACCACTCGGAACTCTCTATACCCGAGTCTTAGAGCCATTTCTCTCCGGAGTATTTCTTACTTCACCTGCGCAGGTAGATGCAATCAGCGGAAAAGAGATTGTGCGCTCATTTATTAGCGGTAAGCCTGGGCTGCCAGCCAAGGGAGTCGGAGCTTTCTCGCAAGCCCTTGCCGCGCGCGTGCAATCGATAAAGTTGAACTCTCGGATTGATTCTTTAACGCAATTGCAGAGCGCAAGGGTAATTGTGGCAACAGATCTGACTACCGCGGCTCAATTATTGGATATTCCCAATGTTCCTAAATTAGCAAGTAGCACCACCTGGTATCACGAGATTCCAAACGATGTCACACAATCCGCAAATCTCTTAATCGATGCGCAAGCACGAGGTCCGGTAATTAACTCAATCGCTATTTCGCAGATGGTGCCGAGTTATGCACCTTCTGGCAAGACGCTCTTATCCTCAACAACGATCGACTTCTCATCAGAATCCGAAGTCAGGCGCCACCTGGCTCTGATGTGGGGGACATCGACTGCATCGTGGTCACTTGTTGCTAAGTATGAAATTCCTAAATCACTTCCTATTTTCGCCGTAAATGGACAGCGTCCGGAATCATCAAAGATTAGCGATCGCGTATTTATCGCTGGAGATTACAGAACAGCGCCTTCACAAAATGGAGCGCTCTTATCAGGACGCCTTGCAGCGCAGGAGTTACTGAGGGATTAACGCTGCGAGGGCGCTGGTGATGTGCGGGTAATCCCAGATAAAACCGGCATCGGTCAGCGCTTGTGGTGTTACTTTCTTACTTCCCAAAATCTCACTCGAGAATCCGCCCAATGCAATCTTGAGAGCGATAGCTGGTGCAGGAAAGAGCGCGGGACGGTGCATCGCTCGCGCGAGTGCAGATGTGAACTCTTGGTTTGTTACCGGATTTGGTGAAGTCAGATTTATTGGTCCAGAGATATTGTTTTCTAGCAAGAAGGTAATTGCGCGAATTTGATCATGCAAGGTGATCCATGACCACCACTGCTTTCCATTTCCTAATTTGCCGCCGAGCCCTAAGCGAAAGAGCGGAAGCATTCTTCCCAGCGCACCGCCGGTGGGATCTAGTACAAGTCCGGTACGGATCTTTACAACGCGGGTTCCGGTTGCAAGATCTGCAGCAGCTTCCCATTCGCGACAGACCGCGGCAAGGAAATCATCGCCGACGCGATCACTTTCGACCACAGCACGATTACCTGATTCGCCATACCAACCAATTGCACTGGCTGAGATAAATACTTGGGGCTTTACCTCATTGACTGCATGGGCTATCGCAGTTGTACCCAATAGGCGTGAGTTAAGAATTTCAGCTTTGTACTTCTTACTCCAGCGCTTATCTCCAACACCGACGCCAGCTAAGTGGATGATGGCATCGACGCCACGAAGAGCTTCAATATCTACATAACCTGTCTTGGGATCCCACTGAATTTCATCAGGTGCCACAACGGGACGACGCACAAAGCGCTGGACGGTATGGCCTTCACTCTTGAGATGGCCAACGAGCGCTGCACCGATGAGCCCTGATGCACCTGTAATTGCGATGCGTTGTGGAACTGACATCGAAGTTAGAGACCCAAATCAGATTCGAATGCTCCACCTTCAAGGCGCTCTTTGAGAGTGACCAAGAAACGTGCTGCATCTGCACCATCGACGACGCGATGATCGTAGGAAAGGCCGAGATAGACCATGGAGCGAATTGCAATTGTCTCGCCACCATCTTCACCCTTAACGACCATAGGACGCTTTACGACAGCACCAAGTCCAAGAATTGCAACCTGTGGTTGATTAATAATCGGAGTATCGAAGAGCGCTCCACGAGAACCAGTATTGGTGAGAGTAAATGTTCCACCACCGAGTTCGTCGGGAGTTACCTTGTTATCTCGAGTGCGTGCTGCAAGATCTGCAATCTTGCGAGCGACTCCACCCATATTGAGATCGCCGGCATTGTGGATTACTGGAACCAAGAGCCCGCGCTCAGTATCGACGGCGATACCAAGGTGTTCTGCACCGTGATAAATAATCTGGTCACCTTCTACAGATGAGTTAAGTACCGGGTGCTGCTTCAACGCTTCGCATACAGCGACTGCAAAGAATGGAAGGAAGGAGAGTTTTACACCTTCACGCGCTTCGAAAGTTGGCTTGGAGCGATCGCGAAGACGCGCAATCTTTGTCACATCTACTTCAATCACTGTCGTAAGTTGTGCAGAAACTTGTAGCGATTCAACCATGCGTGCAGCGATAACTTTGCGAAGACGTGACATGGTCACTGTTGTACCGCGAAGCGGCGATGTTGCAGGAGCCGCTGGACGAGGAGTTGCAGGTTGCGCAGATGTATTTGCCGCAGTGGCGACTTGAGGAGAAACTCCTGTCAGAGCGCTGCTAGGTGATGGCTTGGACATCGCTTCAATATCTTCCTTGCGAATACGTCCGCCGATACCTGTTCCACGAACAGTCGCAAGATTCACTCCTAGATCGTTGGCAAGTTTGCGAACAATCGGAGTCACATATGCATCCTGTGGTTGTGAGATTGGAGTAGCTGGTGCAGGTGTAGGCACTACTACTGGAGTAGAAACTTGAGGAGGAAGCTGTGCCGCCGGGACCTGAGCAATTGGCTCGGAGACGACTGGTGCAGGTGTTGCTGGTGGTGCCGGGGTAGCAGCGGCACCTGAAGTTCCAATCAAACCAAGGCGCGCACCAACAGGGACGGTGGTGTCGACTGCAACATCAATTGCAAGAAGTGTTCCGGCAACTGGAGATGGGATTTCGGTATCAACTTTATCTGTAGAAACTTCTAGTAGCGCTTCATCTACCGCGATTGAATCTCCGACGTTCTTGAGCCAACGTGTAACAGTTCCTTCACTCACAGATTCACCGAGCGCCGGCATGGTGATAACAGTTCCACCACCGGTTGGTGCAGTTGGTGCAGGTGCAGAAACTGGTGCAGCAGGTGGAGGAGTTGGAGCAACGGTGACAGGAGCCGGAGCTTCAGCGATAGGAGCCGGTGTCTGAATAACCGGAGCCGGTGTTGCAGCCGCAGAGTCAGTTGCAATCACTGCAAGTTCGGCGCCAACTGCAACGGTCTGATCTACGCCAACCACAATCTTGGAGAGAACTCCGGCAACAGGAGATGGAATTTCGGTATCGACTTTATCTGTCGAAACTTCGAGGAGTGGTTCATCAACAGCGACCATGTCGCCTTCGTTCTTGAGCCAACGAGTCACTGTTCCTTCACTTACGCTCTCACCAAGAGCGGGCATCGTTACTGAGAATGTCATAACTTTTTTCTCCTCTTACTTAACCGTGTGAGTGAAGTGGTTTGCCTGCAAGTGCCATATGAGCTTCGCCCATGGCCTCTGACAGTGTTGGGTGTGCATGGATAAGAGGTGCAACATCATCTGCCGCAGCCTCCCAGTTAAAGATTAATTGCGCTTCAGAGACTAATTCGCCAACACGTGAGCCAACCATATGGATGCCAAGAACTGGTCCATTCTTCTGGGCTACGAGTTTGATGGAACCGGCAGTCTTGAGAATCTGCGCTTTACCATTTCCAGCAAGGTTGTAATCAATTTCGACAACATCGTAGCCACGCTCTTTCGCTACCTTTGTTGTTAGACCCATGGATGCAACTTCTGGCTCTGAATAAGTAACACGTGGAACACCGTCGTAGTTAATTGGACGTGGGTTTAATCCGGCAATTGTTTCGGCGACGAGAATTCCTTCTTGGAAGCCCACGTGAGCAAGCTGCAGAGTCGGAATGATGTCTCCGACTGCAAAGATTCCAGGGATATTTGTGCGGCAGTGGTCATCGACCGTGATGTAACCGCGATCCATTGCAATTCCGACTTCTTGATAGCCAATGCCATCAGTGACAGGACCACGACCTACTGAGACCAGTAGTACATCAGCTGTGAATTCGCGGCCATCTTCCAAAGTAACGGTGACGCCCTTCTTATCAACGCGATGAGATTTAAAGCGAACTCCTAGTTCGAAATTAATTCCACGCTTGCGATATGCGCGTTCGAGCAACTTACTTGAGGATTCATCCTCCAAAGCAATGAGATGTGGAAGTCCTTCAATGATGGTGACCTCTGATCCGAAAGATTTCCAGACTGAAGCAAATTCGCAACCGATAACGCCGCCACCAAGAACGATGACGCTCTTGGGAACGTAATCCATCTGAGTACCTTGATCTGAAGTAATGACTTGCTTGCCATCAATATCTAAACCAGGGAGAGTGCGAGCATACGAACCTGTGGCGAGAACGATGTTCTTTCCGACGTATTGCTCGCCATTTACCTCAACAGTGTTATTTGAGATCAGGCGTCCGATGCCTTCGACATAGGTAATCCCACGAGACTTGACCAGGCCTTGCAACCCTTTATGTAGACCGGCGATAACGCCATCCTTATAAGAGTTGACGCCATTCATATCGATCGAGTTGAAGGTGGCTTTTACGCCGAATTGTTCTGATTCGCGTGCACTATCTGCAACTTCACCGGCGTGAAGCAAGGCCTTAGTTGGGATACATCCGCGGTGGAGGCAGGTACCGCCGACCTTATCTTTCTCAATGAGAGCAACTGTGAGACCAAGTTGCGAAGCGCGTAGCGCTGCTGCGTATCCGCCGCTTCCACCACCAAGAACTACGAGATCAAAATTTGCCACCAACACACTCCCTCGTCTGAAGCCATCTACTAGCTGAAGCTCAACGGGCCTATCTTGCCAGCCTAGATAGCAAGATGCATAACCCGAAAGAGCGGGCTATTCGCTCTCAGAGATTGCGAGTTGAACGAGTGAGCGAAGCGCCACCCCTGTGCCACCAACCGGGGTGTAGCCATGGGGCTGGCTCTCGTTATAGGCAGGCCCGGCAATATCAAGATGTAGCCATGGCAGTTCATCTGCAACGAAATCTTTGAGGAATAAGCCAGCAACGAGCATTCCACCCATGCGCTCTCCAATATTGGCAAGATCTGCAACTGGTGAATCGAGTGATGCACGTAACTCAATAGGAAGTGGCATCGGCCAGAATGCTTCGCCGGTCTCTTTTGTCACATCGATAAAGTGAGATGAAAATTCTGGATTATTTGTCATGACGGCGCTGGTGCGAGTACCGAGTGCGACAACTTGTGCGCCAGTCAGAGTTGCGACATCGATGATGCCATCTAGATTCTTTGTCTCCTGCGCTTTTACCAAAGCATCAGCCAGAATTAACCGACCTTCTGAATCGGGGTTAAGAACTTCAACGGTCTTGCCACCATAGATAGTGATGACATCACTAGGACGTGTAGCGGTATCGCTGATCATATTTTCGGCAAGCGGTGCCCACGCCTCAATCGCAACAGGTAATTTCAATTGAGATATAGCAATCGTTGCTGCACAGACGGCAGCAGCTCCGCTCATATCTGATTTCATCGCCTCCATGCCTTTAGCTGGCTTGAGCGCGAGACCACCAGAATCGAAAGTGATTCCCTTACCAACGAAGGCATATTTCTTCTTACTCTTCGCACCTTTTGGAGTATAAGAAATATTGAGCAAACGTGGTGGGTTTACCGAGCCTTGGCCCACTCCAATGATTCCGCCATAGCCCTTTGATTTCAGTTGGGCATCTGTCATTACTGAAACTTTGAGACCTGCTGCTGCTCCACCAGCTTTCTTGACGGCATCGTTGATTGCTTTGCAGAAAGTCTCTGGAGTCAGGTGGCTTGGGGGAGTATTAATTAGATCGCGCACCAGATTTGTATATGTACCGACAATCTCTGCTGTAGCGATTGCTCTCTTTGCATCTGCTTGTGACGCTAAATCGGAATGAATAGTTACAGTCTTGAGCGGCGCCTTCTGGGCTGATTTCGTGGATCCTCTAAATTGATCAAAGTTGTAGGCACCAAGGGTGGCGCCTTCTGCGATTGCTCTGAGGGCCGAGATGCTCTTAGTTGGAAGGGCGAAAGTTGCATTGCTATTTCCGGCTAGCGCGCGAGATGCAGCTCCCGCGGCGCGACGCAGAGTTTCATTGTCATAGGTTGTAGCTGATTTACCGAGGCCAGTGGCGACCACCAGGCGAGTACTCAGATTGGGAACTTTGATTACTTCATCTGCTTTACCGGTGGCACCTAGGTCTACCAGCGCTTGCAGCAACACTTTGGTATCAAGAGCTAAATCACCTGATTCAATCTGCAGGGATGGCGCAGAAATTTTGGTGGTTTTGCCATGCTTGAAAGCCAGACCGACGACGATGACGTCATCCTTAACGATTCCGTCCGAAAGGCGGATGGTGGTCATTGCGACTCCTTAGATGTGAGCTCGACTCGTACTCGGTACTAGCGAAGCGTAAGTGTAAGTTGTGGCTGTGAAAAACTCACCTTTACATCAAAAGCATCTCACCCTTGAGGCGAAGATGGCTGATTTCGGTGGCTGGTTGATGCCTATCGAATATCCAGGCTCTGGCGTTCTCGCCGAACATACCGCTGTACGTGAGCGAGTCGGACTCTTCGACGTCTCACATCTCGGTAAGGCCAGCGTTAAAGGTGATGGAGCGCTCGATTTTCTCAATCACATGTTCACCAATGATCTCAATCGCATCTCTGATGGAAAGGCGCAATACACACTTCTCTGTAACCCAGACGGTGGCGTTGTTGATGACCTCATTGCATATCGAAACTCAGCTTCAGATTTCTTCTTAATTCCAAACGCCTCTAATACAACTGATGTCGTTCGCGTTCTCAATGAAAATCTTCCTTCAGGCATTACCGTAGAAAATCTTCACGAAGAATTTGCAGTTCTTGCTCTGCAGGGACCTGATGCACAGAAGGTCATTAAGAGTTTTGGGATAGATCCGACGATGGATTACATGGCATTCGCCCACGTTGCCATAGCTGGATGTGATGTCATTCTCTGTCGCACGGGATACACCGGCGAACACGGGTATGAAATTGTTCCCCGATGGGACGATGCGGCAGTCGTTTGGGATGCGCTAGTTCTTGCAATGCAGCCATTTGCAGGACTTATCTGCGGACTCGGAGCGCGCGATACATTGCGTACTGAGATGGGCTATCCGCTACATGGCCACGAACTTTCGTTGGAAATAACGCCAGTCCAAGCCAGCGCCGGATGGGCAATCGGTTGGAAGAAGGAATCCTTCCGCGGTTCCGTTGTTCTACGCGATCAACGAGAAGCAGGTCTGGTGCGGTCTCTTCGGGCGATGAAATCAAACGACCGAGCTATTCCACGCGCGGGAATGTCGGTTTTGGATAACGCTGGAAATCAGATTGGCATTGTGACAAGCGGAACGTTTTCTCCGACGCTGAAAGTTGGAATTGCCCTTGCACTCGTCGAGCCGAGTTTTAACGAAGGCGACACCGTGATTATCGATGTCCGCGGCAGACAATCTTCAGCAACGATTACTTCGCTACCGCTTGTTCCTTCGCACGTTCGATAAATTCAATCGGATTCAGAAAGGCCGCCTTGGTATATGCGCGGCGCAAGGTATGAAGCACAGGTTTTCCCGTAAGAAATATAAGAGTTGTTGTAAATATTGCTCGGGGAATATCCCATGCCATTGCAGATAAGAAGTGATAGCTAAAGAAATGGGCGAAGTTGGTAGCAAGGGGCACTCCCGCTTCATACGAAAGTTGTGAATCTGCGCCCAAGGCCCAGGGCCAGAATTGCAGATCCATCGCAATGCCAAAGAACTCTGCGGCGATAATTCCATAGAGTGCAAGAGCGAAAAGTTCTGCTCTTCCAATCAATCGCTTGGGAATCAAGGCAACACCGAGACCAACCCATCCTGCAGCAAAAGATTGATAGGCCAACCATGGACCAAATCCACCTGTAATAGATGCAGAGAGCACCATGGAGAGGGTTCCTAAAAGAAATCCAAAGGAAGGACCGAATACCCGCGCTGCCAGAATCAGGATGAACCACATGGGTTCGATTCCTACTGCACCAGTTCCCATAGGACGAAGGGCGGCAATCAGAGCAGAAAGCACGGCTAGGAGTGCAACAGATTTTGCATCGAGTTCGTGGTTACTGACGTTGATGAAGAGCAGAAGCAGCGCACACGGAACTGCGATCAGAAATATCCACTGTGGGTGACCTTGCTTGTGCTTAAGTAAGAATGGCCAGATAAATCCAAGAGCGCTCACGGCACTGGTGGCAAAGAGAGTTACTGCGGATGCACCACGGAAGGTAAAGATGCGTGAAGTTTTCATTCGCTATTACCCATCGCAGTAACAACATCTGAAACCGTGAGCCACGGTTTGGGCGACATGATCTTCGCAACTTGCGGAGCAAATGCAGGGGAGGAGAGAAGTACATCGAGAGTTGTGCCATCGGCCACGATCTCTCCTTCAGCTAAGAAGAGGACGCGATCTGCTAGCTCTGCGACAAGTTCCACATCATGTGTTGCAAGGAGCACTGGTCGATTAGATTGAGTTGCATATTCTTTTAAGGCCAGCGTAAAGAGATTCTTAGCTCGGTAATCCAACCCACGTGTCGGTTCGTCGAGGACAAGTACTTCTGGATTAGCCGCCAAGACAATGCTGAGCACCAGCGCCAACCTTTGACCTTCAGAGAGATCATTGGGATGAGTGTGCAGCGCTATGTTCGGCACCAAGGTATTGAGCAGCGCCCAGGTGGATCCAGAATTTAATTGGTTGTCGCTATCTGCCTGTGCGCACTCTTCACCAACGCTCTGCGCAAAGAGCAGATCACTTGGTTCTTGAGGAACATATCCAATCGCGTGACGTCGCTGGCGACCTTTCAAAGTTACCGGATTGCGACCATTGACAGTAATTGATCCCGAGTCAGGTAAATGCAAGCCGACTATGGAATGTAGAAGTGTGCTCTTTCCAGCGCCGTTTCTGCCCATGATGGCAACAATTTCTCCATGGCCGATCGTGGTGCTCGCATTATGCAGCGCCCGTTTCGCGCCATATGAGTGTGAAATATCGGAGACAATGATGGCAGGAGTTACTGCGTGCGTACTTGAGGCAACATTTGGAAAATCGCGTGAGCGGATATCTTCAGTCTGGCGGCGCACATCTCTGACGCTGGTCTTAATGTCATTGAGATGAAGGGCGCGGGCGAGTTTAATGATCGGCGGAACAAGATCGGCCTTCTGCAAAATCTCTTCAGCGGGACCAATTGCAGTCTCGCCATTTCCTTGGATATAGATAATGCGATCGACAAATTGAATGACTCGTTCGAGTCTATGTTCGGCGATGATGACGGTAACGCTTAAGTCGTGCACCAACCTGTGAAGCACAGAGAGAACTTCTTCAGCCGCGATCGGGTCGAGTGCGCTAGTAGGTTCATCGAGGACTAAGACTTTGGGGTGCATGACCAGCGCTGTACCGATAGCAACGCGTTGTTGTTCACCACCGCTGAGCGTTGCAATGGAACGGCTACGAATTGCAGTGAGTCCGAGGATGTCGAGGACTTCTTCCACTCTCTTACGCATGACTTCAGGCGCAACATTGAGTGATTCCATAGTGAAGGCGAGCTCTTCTTCAACGATATCTGTGACAAAACCGTTGAGCGGATTCTGACCCACGATGCCGACTAGATGTGCCAGCGCCCCTGGTTTTACGGTTCGAGTCGAGATTCCATCAACTGAGATATCTCCGGCCAATATTCCGCCAGTGTGATGCGGGACTAATCCATTAATAAGTCGCAAGAGCGATGATTTACCGGATCCAGTCTCGCCCATAACCAAGACCATTTCACCTTCTTCAATCTCGAAGGAGAGATCTTCCAGAATGGTCTTTGTCGAGTGCGGATAGAGAAGCGATACATTTGAGAAGGTAATCATTGCGCCACCATGACCAGAGTTAGTAACCCCGTAAGAAGAATGAATGCGCTATCTCGCGCCAACCATTGTTGTGGACGATAGCGAGAACGTTTACGACTGACGCCGTAGCCGCGAGAATCCATAGAAGCTGCCAATTGCAAAGAACGCGCTAGCGCCTCTTCAAGTAGTGGCAGAGCTATTGAACCGAGTTTGACCTTTTCTATGCCACGTAACCTTTGTGCGGTGCGGATTCTGCGAACACCCGTCGCTAACTGCGGAAAGAGAGAGGTTGCAATAACTAAGGTGATTCCAATTTCATAGATAAATGACGGTGTAACGCGCAATAATTTGTGCGGGCTAGTCAGTGATGTTGCCGCTCCGAAGAGAGCAATCAGCGTGGCGATGATGATGCCCTCGTGCAGCGATGATGACAATCTTTCGAGAGTAACTGCGCCGCCGATACGAATCCCGGGCATCCACGATGGCAGATGCAGGATAGGAATCGTAAAGAGGGTTCGTCCGGGGATGGGAACTCCAATCAGAACACCTACCACTGTGCGAATTGCCAGAATGGTGGCTCCGATTCGTAAGGAGAGCGGAAAGCTCATATTCCACGGCGAACCGTCGCGTCGAATAAAGACGAAGAGAGCCACTACACCCACAATCGCAATTGCGATGTAGGCGCTATCAAGTGCGACCACCCCAATTGCTAGGAAAATCGCGGCGATCCATAATGTGAGTGGATGTAGTGACTTTCTCATCTGTCTATTTCTTGAGAAGTGCAGCTGGCGTTGGAATCTCTACGCCACATTCCTTCTTTGGATATCCATTGAGACCACAAATCAATCCCGAGCTAGCAGACCGCACCTTGACGACCTGGCCGAGCACATCAATACCTTGTGAACTCTTTGCAGTCGTTACACATTGCACGATTGGCTTCTGAACTTTTTCACCTTTGGGTGCATATACCGGACTGCCAAATTCAATAACAAGAGCGATCCGTTTTGTATCCGGATCGGCTTTCGTCGAGCCACAAATCGAAGCAAAACTTGGTTTTGTCATGGGCGCAACCGATGGAACGTCATCGCTGCTAAATACAAATGACCAACCTTCGACAGCGCCATCTGCGATATCTACGGTTGGGCCAGTCATCGCAGCTTTCCAATGTGTGCTGCCAGGCGCTGCTTGGAAGTAACCCCAATAGCGATAGCCCTTAGTTGCAGCATGTGATGCGGGAGCTGTGATGATCTGAGTTGAGATAAGAAGAAGTGCAACCGCGATCTTCTTGTATTGCATTTTCATTGTGGGAACTCCTAAAAAGAAGAGTCTCACAGGGGTAGCTCGCGAGCGGTCGGCCAAATGCGCCAAATACCTTTGGACTACACCCCGCAAACCTCGGCGGGTGTTGGTCAAGTGCACATATCAATGTAGGTAATCCGACTTGAACAGCTCACATTTGTGGTCCGTCTTACGGTTGCGGGTCAGCGTCGGATTTGCACCGAACTTCCCCTACAGAGATATCTATGAAGTTGTTTGCGTAGGAAACCACAGCAGTTAGGTGTTGGCAACTCACCACGCGCGCCATAAGGTTCGGATATGGAATATAGACGCCTTGGCAATGCCGGAATGTATGTCTCTGAAATTTCTTACGGAAACTGGATCACTCATGGCTCCCAAGTAGAGACAGAAGCGGCAGTCAAATGTGTCCGCGAAGCTCTCAATCAAGGAATCACCACCTTTGACACTGCAGATGTCTACGCCGGCACCAAGGCTGAAGTAGTTCTCGCCAAAGCTCTCAAAGGCGTTCGTCGCGAATCGTATGAACTCTTCACAAAGGTCTATTTCCCAACCGGCACGGGCAAGAATGATCGTGGCCTATCGCGCAAACACATCATGGAATCGTGTCACGCATCTCTCAAGCGACTCAATACCGACCACATTGATCTCTATCAAGCACATCGCTTTGATTTTGAAACTCCTCTCGAAGAAACACTCAGCGCCTTTGATGATCTGATTCGCCAGGGCAAAGTCAGCTATATCGGATTCTCCGAATGGAATGCCAAGCAGATTTCTGATGCGCTGAAGATTCAAGATGCACGTGGCTATAACCGCTTTGTCTCAAGTCAGCCACAATATTCCGCGCTCTGGCGCGTGATTGAAGCTGAAGTTGTTCCTCTTTCGCGCAAAGAAGGAATCGGCCAAATCGTCTGGTCACCAATGGCGCAGGGAATACTCTCTGGAAAATATCTACCTGGAAAGAAGGCTCCGGCTGGCTCTCGCGCCACCGACAAGAAGAGCGGGGCAAACTTCATTTCGCGCTGGATGTCAGAAGAAGTATTAACTGCTGTACAGAAATTGAGACCAATTGCCGAAGGACTGGATCTATCCATGTCGCAACTGGCACTTGCCTGGGTTCTTCAAAATAGCAATGTCTCTTCTGCAATCATGGGCGCCACTAAACCTGCGCAGGTAAAGGAGAATGTAAAGGCGTCAGGAGTGAAACTCTCAGCCGATGTCATGACGGCGATTGATAGTGCGTTGGGAAGACTTCCAGAGCGTGATCCAAAGAAGAACGAGAGCCCAAACCCGCGCGCTTAAATCCTTTAGAAGGAATCGCCAGCTTTGATCGAAGGTTTAGGTGTGCGCATTCTGCGCATCTGAGTTGAGCGCAGCCAGCCATACATACCGATTCCCTTGAGCTCTGCTCCCGGGAATTTGGCGCTCACTTCTCGCTTGAGTTTGCGAGTAAGAAGAAAGCCGTCGACTACAGAAACTAAGAGCACTGTGTACATCACAGCGATACTGCCTAACTGGAAAATTTTTGATGGGATCAACGTCAAGAAGAGAACTACAAAGATAACGGGCAAGAAATATTCACCGATAGAACGTCGCGAATCAACATAGTTACGTACGTACTTCTTGACCGGTCCCTTATCGCGAAGGGGGAGCGCGCTCTCATCGCCGCGCAGATAGGCCGCACGTTGCGCAATTCGTGCACTCTTCGCAGCTTCCTTGGCGCGAGCTTTCTCGGCCTTGGTTGAAGCCGGAGCGATTGAAGAAACTTTACGCGCCGCCTGCGCCTCTTTACGTTTTGGGGTTGGGCGGCCTTTTTTGCTTTCGGTTGATTCAGACATGTGGCGAACTATAGAGCGAGCATCTGCTCGAGCGCTAACTTCGAATATTTCGCAACGCGCTCATCGACCTTGATTTCATTGACGATATGGCCGGCGACGATTGACTCCATCGCCCAGACTAGGTGTGGCAGATCGATGCGATTCATGGTCGAGCAGTAACAGACAGTCTTATCAAGGAATACGACTTCCTTATCAGGGTTGTTCTGGGCGAGGCGAGATACCAGGTTGAGTTCAGTACCAATCGCCCATTTACTTCCTGGCGCCGATGCGGTCACAGTCTGGATAATTTTCTCAGTGCTGCCGACAACATCGGCTGCAAGTACAACCTCATGTTGGCACTCGGGATGCACGATTACTTGCACACCAGGAATGCGAGAGCGAACTTCATCAACTGTTTCGCGAGTGAAGCGGCCGTGAACGGAACAATGTCCGCGCCACAGAATCATCTTGGCGCCCTTAATCTCTTCTTCAGTTAAGCCACCCATTGGCTTCCAGGGATTCCACAACACACAATCATCAATTGATAACCCAAGAGATAGGACGGCAGTATTTCGACCAAGATGTTGGTCTGGAAGAAAGAGAACTTTCTCCGCCTTACTGAAGGCCCACTCCAAACTCTTCTGTGCATTAGATGAGGTACAGATTGTGCCGCCATGTTCGCCGGTAAAGCTCTTAATGGCCGCAGATGAATTCATATAGGTAACAGGAACGGTGCGCGATGCAACGCCGATTCGCTCTAACTCTTTCCAACATTGATTCACTTGATTCGCAGTTGCCATATCGGCCATCGAACATCCGGCGGCTAGATCAGGAAGAATCACTCGTTGTTTAGCCGAAGTGAGAATGTCTGCGCTCTCGGCCATGAAGTGCACGCCGCAGAAGAAGATAAATTCTGCATCGCTCTGCGCGGCTGCAGATTGCGCCAACTTAAATGAATCACCAGTGATATCTGCGAATTGAATTACCTCATCGCGTTGATAGTGATGGCCCAAAATGAGAGCGCGAGAACCAAGTGCTGCTCGCGCAGCGATGGCGCGCTCTACTAGCTGCGGGTCACTTGCAGGAGGAAGGTCTCCGGCGCATGAGACACCGCGCTCAGATGCCAGATCTGAGCCTTGGCCCAGAATCAGCAGTTCGCTGAGGCTTATCGACATGTGCTCATACTAATAGCCGATAAGAGTGACGTGTTTGGGTTCGCCAGAGCAACCGGTCGCGGGTATTCTTTCGCTCATGACTACTGAAACAACTACAACTCCAGTCGAGATTACAACTGGCATCACTTTGACCGATGTCGCAGCCGCCAAGGTTTCTGCCCTTCTTGCACAAGAAGGTCGCGATGATCTCTACCTCCGTGTTGCAGTGCAGCCAGGTGGCTGTTCAGGTCTTCGCTACCAGCTCTACTTCGATGATCGCAATCAAGATGGCGATGTCACTCGCGAGTTCGGTACCGTCAAAGTTGTTGTAGACAAGATGAGCGATCCATACCTCATGGGTGCCTCAATCGATTTCGTAGATACCATCGAAAAGCAAGGCTTTACAATCGATAATCCAAATGCACAGGGTTCTTGTGCATGCGGCGATTCATTTAACTAATAACTGTTAAATAGCCCCTGCTGTAGTTAGATTCCAGCTATGAAAATTGGTGTAGCTGGTTCAGTTGGTCTCGATCACATTATGACTTTCCCCGGAAAGTTCACCGATTCACTCGTCGCCGGTTCCCTCGAGAAAGTTTCTCTCTCATTCCTAGTAGATGGGCTCGATGTCCGACGTGGCGGATGTGCGGCCAATATCGCATTTGGTCTTGGAGTTTTGGGGCTGAATCCAATTCTGATCGCCGCTGTCGGTAAAGATTTCGCTGATTACGATGCTTGGCTTTCCCGTCACGGGGTCGATACATCGCATGCACTTGTCTCTACATCGCAGCACACCGCACATTTCACAGTTACTACCGATACTGAGCTCAATCAGATTGCCTCCTTCTTTCCCGGAGCGATGTCAGAGGCTCGCAATATCGAACTTCAACCGATTATGGATAAGGTCGGAAAACTCGATCTGATCGTGGTTTCACCCGATGACCCAGAAGCGATGTTGCGCCATACCGAAGTAGCGCTTGCTTCGGGGGTAGCAGTCGCCGCAGATCCTTCTCAACAGATGGCGCGCATGAGTGGCGAGGAGATCAAGACTTTGATCTCTGGAGCGACCTATCTATTTATGAATGAATACGAATTAGCGTTGGCAATTCAGAAGACTGGTTGGAGTGATCATGAAATTCTGGAACGCGTGAAGTACCGCATCGTGACTCTGGGATCAGATGGTGCGCGGATTGAAAGTGTTGATGGCACATTTATTAAAGTTGGTTGCGCACAAGAAAAAGCAAAGATCGATCCAACCGGAGTCGGCGATTCATTCCGCTCTGGCTTCGTTGCTGGACTCGCGTGGGGTCTATCGCTCGAGCGCTGCGCTCAGTTGGGCTCGATGATTGCTACCTACGTGATTGAGACAACCGGCACTCAGGAGTATCGATTCACCCAGAGTGAGTTCGTAGAGCGTTTTGCACATGCATATGGTGCGGATGCAGCTGCAGAAATAGCAGTACATCTACCTGCGTAGTTGAGTAACTACCTCTGTAATCGATTGCGCTAAAGAGTCAATCTCATTCTCCGAAGTGCCAGCGTGCAGAGTGAGGCGCAGATGTCCCTGCGTCTCATACCTCATCGCTGCGAGTACATGGCTTGGTTGCAGATCCTCAGGTGAACATGCAGAGCCAGAATCGATATCGACCCCGCGGTGACTAAGTTCGCGGACAAGATGTTCGCCAGCTACTCCTGAAATAACGCAGGAGAAGATGTGGGGGAGCGCGCGAGCATCTGGCGCAACTATCTGAAGACCCGCTATCTGCGACAATTTCGTAATCGCATATCGGCGCAGTTCATTGCTTTCAATCGTGAAATTTTCTAGGGCAACTGAGGCAGCGATTAATAGTGGCAAGGAATATGTTCCGGGAGATTTAATCGGTGCAATATGTGGCAGGGGATACGTGAAAGTTGCAGAGTTACTAATTGCCAGTACTGCTAGACCCGATGGGCCGTTCCATGATGTGGCATCAAAGAGAGCGGTGTTCCAGTTCGCGGGCAGCGGCGTTCTGGGACCAGAAGCTGTCGCATCGACGGCGATAAGAATCTTGCCGGAAGAAAGTTCCGCCACATCTTGAATGATTCCAGTCTCTTGATTTGCCAATTGAAAAGAGAGAACCGAGTTCGAAGCGACAGCGCTGATTCCTTCGATAGCTCCCAGGTGATTTACGGGAAGTTCAACAGTAGGTCCGCGATGTGCGCGAGCAACAGCACGGATCTTTCCCTTATCAATCGCTGAATAGGTAAGAGTTGCGGCATCGTTAAGCAGTCCGGCGATACCGAGGAAGTGGCCCAGCGCGGGTTCGCCCACAATCTCGATTCCATCTGGTCGCACTCCGAGGCGGGAAGCGATATTTTCTATCGATTGGTTGCGAAGGATGGCAGCCTTGGCAGAGTTTTGAGAGAGCTTCTTGGGATCGGCCCACCCTTGGTCAAAAGCGGCCAATAACGCAGATCTTGCGGCAGGGTGGAGCGGGTTCTCTGATGTGAAATTTCCTGTGACACGAACCACCGGATGAACGCTACTCGCTCCGGCAGGCGCATGCACACCGCGCCACTATCCTTAACCCCATGTCACCTCACGCTCCGCGCAATTGGCGCCCAGTCCGAGTAGCGGCGCTCATTGCACCCGCACTTCTACTTCTGAGCGGTTGCTCATTTCAATCAAAGAACTTGTCAGGCTTAGGTTTTCCAAAAGGCGTAACGAGCGTTAATGACACTTCTCTCTCACTCTGGCAGTACTCATGGATTGCAGCGGGAGTTGTCGGAGTCTTCACTCTCATTCTCATTTTATGGCCAGCGGTATTCCATCGCGCAAAGGTTGGTCAGGGCGAATTCCCAAAGCAGACTCAGTACAACATTCCCATTGAAATTCTCTACACCGTCATTCCATTTTTGATTGTTGCAGTTCTCTTCTACTTCACTGCAGTCAAAGAGAATAAAATTACAGATAAGACTTCACCGGTGAAGCACGAAATTTCAGTCGAAGGAATTCAGTGGTCATGGCAGTTTGCCTACCCTGAAGCAGGTCCGAAAGCAGTTGTTACCGGAATCCCGGCAGAACCTCCAACGCTCTATCTGCCGCAGGGCGAGAAAGTTCGCTTTACCCTGACATCAAACGATGTAGTGCATGGTTTCTGGATTCCAGCTTTTATGATTCAGATGCAGAACCTTCCGGGAGAAACAAACCATCTGCAATTCACAGCAAATAAGTTGGGTGAGTACCCAGGGCGTTGCAATATCTTGTGCGGACGTAACCACTCACAAATGATCTTTAAGGTAAAGGTAGTAACTCCAGCGCAATACCAGGCATATCTTGACTCTCTGAAGGCGAGTGCAGCATGACCATCATGGCAGAACGTCCAACCGTCGCGACTCCTCGTCAAGGAGTACAGAAGACAACTCGTGGTAGTCAATTTGTAAAGACAATTACCTCGACTGACCACAAGCGCATCGGTTATCTCTATCTAGCGACTTCTTTCAGCTGGTTCCTGATCGGCGGAGTTCTTGCGCTCTTGTTGCGTATTGAACTTGCTCGTCCGGGTCTTCAATTCTTAAGCGTTGAGCAGTACAACCAAATCTTCACCATGCACGGCACCATTATGTTGTTGATGTTTGCAACTCCACTCTTCGTTGGTTTCGCAAATGTGATAATGCCGCTCCAAATTGGTGCCGCCGATGTGGCATTCCCTCGTCTAAATATGCTCTCTTACTGGCTCTACTTCTTTGGTTCTATTGAAGCCACCATTGGATTCTTAACTCCAGGTGGCGCGGCATCATTTGGCTGGACCGCTTACGCACCTCTTGCCAATTCAACGTACTCACCAGGAATCGGTGGCGATCTCTGGGTGATGGGTCTAGCAATTTCAGGCCTCGGCACAATTCTGGGTGGCGTCAACTTCATTACAACTATCTTCACTATGCGTGCACCAGGTATGACGATGTTCCGTATGTCTATCTTCTCTTGGAACGTACTGTTGACCTCGATTCTGGTACTGCTTGCCTTCCCACCTCTTGCAGCCGCTTTACTTGGACTTGAATCAGATCGTCTATTCCATTCGCATCTCTTTGATCCTGCCAATGGTGGTGCGATGTTGTGGCAACACTTGTTCTGGTTCTTCGGACACCCTGAGGTTTACATTCTCGCGCTGCCATTCTTTGGTATCGCGACAGAGATCTTGCCGGTCTTTAGCCGTAAGCCCATCTTTGGTTACAAAGGCTTGATCGCAGCAACTATCGCCATCTCTGCACTCTCTGTTGCAGTATGGGCGCACCACATGTTCGCATCAGGCAAGGTCTTGCTGCCCTTCTTCTCCTTTATGACATTCCTTATTGGCGTTCCGACAGGTGTGAAGTTCTTCAACTGGATCGGCACCATGTGGCGAGGCCATGTCACCTTTGAAACCCCGATGTTGTGGGTCATGGGATTCCTTGTGACATTCCTCTTCGGTGGATTAACTGGCATCATCCTTGCTTCACCTCCAATGGATTTCGCTGTCTCAGCTTCGTACTTCGTCGTTGCACACTTCCACTACGTTCTCTTCGGAACCGTGGTCTTCGCCATGTTTGCTGGCTTCTACTTCTGGTGGCCAAAAATGACCGGACGCATGCTCAACGAACGTCTGGGCAAGATTCACTTCTGGACTCTCTTCTTTGGATTCCACCTCACATTCCTCATTCAGCACTGGCTCGGAATTAAGGGCTTCCCTCGCCGCTATGCGGATTACCTTTCAACAGATGGATTTACCTGGATGAATACCGTCTCAACAATCGGTTCATTCCTCTTGGCACTTTCTATGATTCCGTTCTTTATCAACGTGTGGATTACCCGCAAATCTCCTAAGGTGGAAGTTGATGATCCTTGGGGCTATGGCGCATCTCTCGAGTGGGCAACTTCTTGTCCACCACCTCGCCATAACTTCACATCGATGCCACGTATTCGCTCAGAGCGACCAGCATTTGATCTCCACCATCCACACATCACGACAGAAGGTCACTAAGTATGAAAGCTAATTGGAAACTCTTTACTGGTCTTTCAATCTTCTATGTACTTATGGCAGTTGTGTATTACAAAGTAGGCGGAGAAGCTGTCGGCATCACCGGAATGACTCTGGCGGCATGTCTTGCCGGCATGATCGGTTTCTATGTCTGGTTTACACAAAAGCGCATCGGAACAGCAATTCCTTCGGATAATGATCTGGCAGAGATTGCCGATGATGCAGGCGAACTCGGTTTCTACAGCCCACATTCATGGTGGCCGCTGCCTGTTGCATTAAGTGCGACTGCAATGGGGTTGGGTTTGATTATCGGTTGGTGGCTGACACTTATTGCAGTCGGCGCACTCATCATCAGCATCATTGGAATGGTGACTGAATATGAAAAACCAGTTTCGATCTCTTCTCACTAACTAGCATCATCGAGGCAGCATGAAGCGACTGATTGCTGTAGCCCCGTGGTTCTTCATCATTATCTGGAGTTCTGGCTTTGTTGTGGCTCGCTATGCCTTCAAAGATGCTGATGCGCTCTACTTTCTAGCAATCCGGCTCTTACTAGCAACCGCGATTCTCTTCTCTCTCACTGTAGTACTCAAGCAACCCATTCGCTTATCTCGTCGCGACTTACTCTCATCTCTTGCAATCGGTATTGCTCTGCACGGCCTCTACTTGGCAGGCGTTTGGTATGCCATTGAATTAGGTGCACCATCTGGACTTTCCTCAGTGATCACAAGTATGCAGCCCATAGTTGTCTCGCTCTTGGCGGTGAGATTGCTCAGTGAACCTCTTACACGAAGACAATTGGTAGGACTTTTATGTGGTCTATCAGGGGTCGTGTTGGTAGTTCTTCCAAAACTCTCAAAGTCTGGTGGCTTTACCCCAGAGACTCTCGCCTTTCTCTTTATCGCACTCGCTGGTAGCACGATCGCCACCTTGCTGCAGAAAAAGATTGGCCATTCCATTCCATTGCTGATTGGTACGACCTATCAATTTGCCATCGCCGGATTTGGTTTGCTGGCGATATCTCTCATTCGCGGTAAGACTCGATTTGTCATCACTCACACATCTATCTGGGCGATGGCTTGGGCAGTTCTCGTTACATCGATAGCAGCGGTATTGCTGCTGCTCTGGCTTCTCAATAGAGGATCGGCCGCGAAAGTTTCAAGTTTGCTCTACCTAGTACCACCGATGGCGGTCTTACAAGCATTTATTCTCTTCCACGAAAAGGTGAGCACGGAAGAATTGTTGGGAATCGCATTGACGGCAGCGGGAGTCGCCTTAGTCATACGAGGTTAGGGCTCACTCTTTTCCAACATACCTGATTAGATAAGGGCATGACTCAGCCACCAGCAAATCCAGCGCGCGGCAAAGAGGTCTTTGATCTCGATCGCGCACATGTCTTCCACTCATGGTCTGCTCAATCCCAGATTGCGCCGCTGCCAGTAGCCGGGGGAGAAGGAAGTTACTTTTGGGACTTTGATGGAAAGAAATATCTCGACTTCTCCTGTCAGTTGGTCTTTACCAATATCGGCTTTCAACATCCTAAAGTTGTAAAGGCTATTCAAGAGCAAGCCGCTCTCCTGACAGCTGTTGCACCGCAACATGCTAACGATGCCCGTGGCGAAGCAGCCAAGCGCATCACAGCTCGCGCCGGCGATCATCTCAATAAGGTCTTCTTTACCAATGGTGGAGCAGATGCTGTTGAAAATGCCATCCGCATGACTCGTCTACATACAAATCGTCACAAAGTTCTCTCTTTCTATCGCAGCTACCACGGCAACACGACATCTGCGATTACAGCAACAGGCGATCCTCGACGTTGGCCAAATGAGTTTGCATATGGACATGTCCACTTCTTTGGCCCATATCTCTATCGTTCCCCTTTCTGGGCGCAGAGTGAGGAAGAAGAATGTAAGCGCGCGCTCGAACATCTCGAGCAAGTAATTATCTTTGAAGGTCCAGCAACCATCGCCGCGATTCTGATCGAATCTGTTGTCGGAACTGCTGGCGTTTTAGTGCCGCCGGTTGGCTATCTTGAAGGTGTACGAGCGCTCTGCGATAAGTACGGCATCAAATGGATCGCCGATGAAGTTATGTCAGGGTTCGGTCGTACTGGTAAGTGGTTCGCGTATCAACATAGCAAAGCTGAACCAGATCTCATTGTCTTCGCTAAAGGAGTCAATAG
>JBAXLF010000004.1:0-45540 GCA_037134955.1 Actinomycetota bacterium
AGAGATATGGGCTCGACCCATATTGAAGCAATTATCGGTCCAGCAATCTGCGGGAAGTGTTATGAAGTCTCGCAGGAAATTTTCGATCAAGTGGTAGCTCTCCATCCAGCTGCAGCAGCGCAGACACCAAGCGGCACACCTTCTCTTGATCTACCTGCGGCACTGCGCGCCGTCCTTCTCACCGAAGAAGTCTCGGTAATCGATGAGTCTCGCTGCACGGTGGAAAATCCAGATCTCTTCTCGTATCGACGCGATTCGGTGACCGGTCGCCAAGCTGGGATTATTTCCTTATGAGCCGGCGCGATGAACTTGCGGAACGATTAGGCCAAGTACAGGGCAAAATTTCTCGATCGGATGTAACTCTGATTGTTGTCACAAAGACGTATCCCGTCAGCGATGTAGAGATTCTTTATCAACTCGGAGTTCGCAATTTCGGAGAAAACCGCACCGAAGAGGGATCTGAAAAGTCAGCGCAGGTGGAGGCGACATGGCATTTCCAAGGAGGAATCCAGAGTCGTAAGTTGCGCGACATTGCGCTATGGGCAGATGTCATTCATTCACTTGATAACTCAGGGCATATCTCCAAAGTTGCGACAGTAGCTGTAAAGCCGATAGATATTTTTCTCCAACTCTCACTCGATGGCGATCCATCACGTGGGGGAGTACTCGAAGGCGAGCTACCGACTCTGGCGGATCAGGTACAGGAGCATTCCAATCTCAATTTGCGGGGCCTGATGTGTGTCCCACCAGTTGCTGCGGATCCACTGACTGCATTTACCGAGATTTCCAAAGTCCACCAACGTTTTATCGCTAGGTATCCAGGTGCCACATCGCTATCAGCAGGGATGTCTGGTGATTATGAAATCGCCATGGATTGCGGTGCGACACATATTCGCGTTGGTAGCTCAATCCTCGGCCCACGCACCCCTCGCGAGTAACCTTGTCACATGTCAGCACTTAATAAAATGATGGGCTTCCTTGGCCTCGTCGACTCAGATGAAGAGACCATAGTTTCCGAAGTTCCAGCACGTGCCGCAGTTGCGCGACCAGCGCGCGAACGCACCGGAGTCACAGTGCTTGGATCGCATCAACCAGCAGTGTCACAACCTGCCTTGCTTGATGAAGTTCCATCTTCATACAACATCATGACTTTACAACCTCGTTCATATTCAGAGGCGCGCAAAGTTGGCGAATATTTCCGTGAAGGAAATCCTGTGATTATCAACCTTGATGATATGGAAGAGAGCGAACGTAAGCGCCTCGTCGATTTTGCAAGTGGCCTGGTCTTTGGACTCAATGGTCGTATCGAACGTATTAGCCTTAAAGTCTTCTTGCTCTCACCTGCAAATGTCAGTGTCAGCAATGAAGAGAAGAATGCTGCTCAGGCATCATTCTTCAATCAGAGCTGATTAACCCGTAATGCTTAGATCAGTTCTGCTCCAACTACTTGGGCTCTTTAAGCTTGCGCTCTTCGCGCGAATCATTATCGATTACATCCGGATGTTTGCTCGTAATTGGCGTCCCAACTCAATCCTATTGGCGATATTTGAATTCATTTATGCCATCACAGATAAGCCGATGAGATTTGTACAGCGCTTCATCCCGCCACTTCGCATCGGTGGAGTAGCTCTTGATCTCTCGTTTATCGTCGTGCTGATTGCTATCAATCTTGCACAGGGCGCAATCACTGTTCTTCTCTAGATATTAAGCCTTAGTAAGAGTAACTCCGACTCCAAGTTCGTTCTCTTCTATAGCGACTTCCTGATCGAATTCAAATGAGAGCGCTAAAACTTCGTCACTGATATGAGCTGTGTTCTGTGTAATAGTTTGCGCTAGGTCGGCACCAGCATTCCATCGCACTGTGATGCGATCGGAAATCTCAAAGCCATCACTCTTGCGCCGTTCTTGAATCAGGCGAATTACCTCGCGGACATTGCCTGAGGCGATAAGTGCAGGCGACAGTGCGAGATCAAGGGCGACGGATTCGCCATCATGGCTGGCAACCATCCAGCCGCTCTTAGGAACTTCGGTAATCACTAGGTCATCGAGGTCGATAGCGAAGTTGCCGACCCGTGCAGAGCCCGTCGTGCGAATTCCCTTTACCAATGAGGTGGGATCGGATGCGCTGATTAACTTTGCAACATCCTGTACTTCTTTACCGTACTTCGCGCCAAGCGACTTGAAGTTTGCTTTGACCGAGATATCTACCAAATCTCCATCGGCATCTGCAATATCTTCAAGATCGAGAACATTGAGTTCATCTGAGATTTGGATCTTCATATCCTCTGGCAACTGCGCCCATCCTTGTGCTGAAATAAGAGCGCGCTGCAGAGGTTGACGAATCTTAATTGCAGATTCGGCGCGAGCCGATCTACCAAGTTCGACAACGCGACGGGTCATTGCGACCTGTCCATTGAGTTTGGTATTGATCAGAGAAGAATCTGCGACAGGAAAATCAGTCAGATGAACTGATGAAGCGGCGCTGGAATCGGCGGCACGCACGAGTACCTGCCAAGTGTGTTCTGCGATAAAGGGAACCATCGGAGCGAGCAATTGCGTCAGCGTCACAAGACATTCGTGAAGAGTGGCTAGTGCGGCACGATCGCCATCCCAGAACCGGCGACGCGAACGTCGTACATACCAGTTAGAGAGATCGTCGATAAATCGCGCTAGAACTTTTCCGGCAGCTTGGGAATCGAAATCGCTATATGCCTGATCTACTTCTGCAATGAGCGCGTTGAGTTCGCTGATAATCCATTGATCCATCATCGAGCGATCAGCAAGTTTTGGACTCTGAGAAAGCTCAAAGTCAGAAGCCTCTGCATAGAGCGCATGGAAAGAGATGGTGTTCCAATAGGTAAGTAAAGTTTTACGAACTACATCTGAGATTGCATCATGGCCAACTCGGCGGGCAGACCATGGCGAACCAGCTGCGAGCATGTACCAACGGACAGCATCAGCGCCATGTTGATCCATCAATGAAATTGGTTCGAGAACATTGCCCAGATGCTTACTCATCTTGCGGCCATCTTTATCGAGGATATGGCCAAGACATAGAACGCTCTTGTAAGAACTCTCATCGAAGACCAAGGTTCCAATTGTCATTAAGGTGTAGAACCAACCACGAGTCTGATCAATAGCTTCGCAGATAAAGTCGGCAGGGTAGGCCGCTTTAAATTTCTCAACTGAACCTGCTTTATGCGGATAACCCCACTGCGCAAATGGCATGGCACCTGAGTCGTACCAACAGTCAATGACTTCAGGTACGCGCGTCATTGTTGTTGCGCACTCTGCACATGCAAAGGTGATGTCATCAACAAAGGGACGGTGTGGGTCTAAATTGCTTAGCTCTTGACCGGCGAGAGAACCGAGCTCTCTCAGCGAATCAACGCAGACCTCATGCTTATTGTCGCAGCGCCAAATAGGCAGAGGAGTTCCCCAGTAGCGATTGCGAGAAAGTGCCCAGTCAATATTGTTATTGAGCCAATCACCATAGCGACCCGTCTTGATTGTTTCGGGGTGCCAATCAGTCTTCTGATTCTCGCGAATGAGCTCATCTTTAATCGATGTGGTACGGATATACCAAGAAGGTTGTGCGTAATAGATAAGTGCAGTGTGGCAACGCCAGCAATGTGGGTACTCATGCTCGTAAGGTTGATGTTTGTAGAGAGCACCGGAAGCTTTTAACTCTTTTACGAGTGGCTTATCGGCCTCTTTAAAGAACATTCCACCAACAACGGGAGTATCGGGAAGAAAAGTGCCGTCAGGAGCAATGGGATTTACGACCGGAAGTCCATACGAGCGGCAGACAAGTAAGTCATCTGCGCCAAAGGCGGGGGATTGATGCACCAGTCCGGTTCCATCTTCAGTTGTTACATATGTTGCTAAGACAATAAAGTGCGAGTCAGGAATCTCCAGGTAATTAAATGGACGTGTGTAGGTAATGCGTTCTAGATCTTTGCCTTTGATGGTCTTGATAATTTCCTGTTCGCCAGCGACCTTTGAGAGCAATGGCTGGGCAACAACTAAGACCTCACTTACCTCTTCTACAGTTGCCTTCACCACCACGTAATCGACATCCGGGTGCACAGCAATTGCAGTGTTTGAGACCAGTGTCCACGGTGTAGTTGTCCACACTAAGAACGAAGCCTTAAGTTCGGCAAGTTCACCTGATGTTGCAGGAAATCTCACAAAGACAGAGGGATCAACGACTGTCTCATATCCTTGGGAAAGTTCATGATCTGAAAGTCCGGTACCGCAGCGAGGACAGTACGGTGCAACACGGTGATCTTGAACAAGCAGACCCTTCTTCCAAATCTCTTTCAGACTCCACCAGACGCTTTCTACATACTCCGGCGCCATCGTCCAATATGCCTGATCGAAATCAACCCAGAAACCCATTCGTTCAGTCATGGTGGTAAATGCATCTACGTGACGTGTGACAGATTCACGACACTTATCGTTAAAAGGTGCGATGCCATATTTTTCGATATCGCCCTTTCCAGCAAATCCAAGTTCCTTCTCAACTGCAATCTCGACGGGTAATCCGTGGCAGTCCCATCCCGCTTTACGGGTTACGTACTTTCCCTTCATTGTTTGATAGCGAGGGAATACATCTTTAAATACGCGCGCTTCAATGTGGTGGGTTCCGGGCATTCCATTTGCAGTCGGTGGACCCTCATAGAAGGTCCACGGAGTTCCACCAGCACGCGACTCGGTGCTCTTATGGAAGATGTCGTTATCGCGCCAGAAATCGAGAATGGAGTGTTCCATAGAAGGAAGATCGATCGACGCTGGAATAGCGCGAAAAGGTGTTGACATAAAAAATCCTCCAAGAAGTTAGAACACTCTTGGAGGGACGAAGTCGTAAGACTTCGCGGTACCACCCACCTTGTAGCTACCAACGTATGTTGCAGCTACCTCTTTATTGCTCGCTATCGGCTGGTTCTACCCCGCTCAGATGAGCGGATCTTCCAGCATGCTCCGAAGGTGATGGCCTCATCAACGCATTTTTCCTGCAAGGTCGTGCGTATGAAGTCTAAACCATGCGTGGCGAAGTTGGTTACGCGGGCAAAAACGCATAAGGTGCGCGGCGTGCCAGGAAAAAAGATAGTGAAGAAGGCGGCTAAGAAAGCCCCTGCGAAGAAGTCTCCTGCCAAAAAAATTGCCAAGAAAGCTCCAGCGAAGAAGGTTGCTAAGAAAGCTCCAGCGAAGAAGGTTGCAAAGAAAGCACCTGCTAAGAAAGCTCCAGCGAAGAAGGTTGCCGCTACGAAGTCTCCAGGTCGTCCATTTCCTTCAAAGATTGGCAAGACCACACTTACTGTCGATGAAAAATCTCAGACAGTCTCCGTTGCAACAGTAGTCGCACCAACTGCCGCACCTGTTATTGAAGAACGCCGCTTGGTAATGCCGCCTCCACCACGCCCAGTCAAGAGTGGCAAGAAAGTTGCACCACTGAAACCAATTAAGGCTGCACCTGCTCCTGTTACTGCAGCAGCAGGAGAAGCGCCATGGACTCCGGCCGAGTTGAAGTCCATCAGAACTGAGATTGCAAAGGATCTGGAGCGACTTCGCCACGAACTCGCGCTGGTTGAAGTTGAGTTAGATAACCTGATTGCTGATTCAGGAGAAGGCGCCGGCGATGATCAAGCAGATTCCGGAACCAAAACCTTCGAACGTGAACATGAGATGTCGCTTGTTATTAATGCGCGCGACATGGTTCTTCAAACCGAACGCGCACTCGAACGTATTGATGCTAAGACTTATGGCTTCTGCGAAGTCTGTGGTGCTGCCATCGGCAAAGCCCGCCTGCAAGTCTTTCCGCGCGCAACTTTGTGCATGATCTGCAAGCAGAAGGAAGAGCGCCGCTAACGTGCGCCGATTGTTCGCCATTGCGTGGACTATCTGGCTCTGTGATTTTCTTACAAAAATCTGGGCTCTCTCATCGCTTTCTTCAACTCCCCGAAAAATTTTCGGTTCCACACTTCAATTAATTCTCGTAAAGAACTCCGGAGCTGCATTTAGCTTTGCAATTGGGTTCACTATCCTCTTCTCTCTTTTAGCCCTTTTAGTTGTTGTGGCAATTACTTATTACGCCCCACGAATTACATCGCAGGGGTGGCTCGTAGCTCTGGGACTTCTTCTTGGCGGAGTTCTTGGCAATCTCACTGATCGCATCTTTCGCCAACCGGGGTTTCTCAATGGAAATGTGATCGATTGGATTCAAATCCCTCACTGGCCGGTCTTCAATGTGGCAGATTCGTCAATTACCGTCGCCGCTTTCATCGCGCTCATTCTTTCGCTGCGAAATATCTCTCCCATTACACGGGTAAGGTAGCCACATATGACACGAGAATTGCGACAGCTCAGCGTTCCCGAAGGTGTAGCCGGCGAACGTATTGATAGCGCGCTCACTCGAGTTCTAGGACTTTCTCGCACCGCCATCGTGAAATTACTCGAAGATGGCGATATCACTACCGATAACCGACCCATGCTCAAATCCGAGCGTGTGACATCAGGCCAAGTAATTGAAGTACTCATGCCAGCGCCGCTTAATCAAGATCCAATTCCACTTACTCCACTCGTTGGTCTCACCGTCGTATATAACGATGACGACATTGTTGTCATCGATAAGCCAGTTGGCTGCGCTGCCCACCCAAGTCCAGGTTGGATGGGACCTACTGTTGTTGGTGCACTGATGGCTGCGGGTTACACGATTTCGACATCCGGACCAGCAGAGCGCGCCGGCGTTGTGCATCGCCTCGATGCGGGTACATCTGGGTTGATGATTATTGCTAAGACGGAGAATGCATATTTAAAGTTGAAAGAGATGTTCCGCAACCACGATGTCGAAAAGACTTATCACGCGCTGGTACAAGGACATATGGATCCAGCAACAGGAACTATTGATGCACCGATTGATCGCCACCCGAAAGAAGATCACCGCTTTGCAGTAGTCGCAACCGGTAAAGAGAGCATCACGCACTATGAAGTTATCGAGTTCTACCGATCAGTCTCGTTGGTAAAAGTTGAACTTGAAACTGGGCGCACACATCAAATTCGTGTTCACTTCTCTGCACTCGGACATCCGCTGGTAGGGGATACCACCTACGGCGCAGATCCCGTTTTAGGTAAGAAGATGAAGATGTCTCGACCTTGGCTTCATGCCTTAGAACTTCGCTTCAACCATCCAACAGATGGAAAGCCCCTTGTCTTGCGCGCGCCGTACCCACTCGACCTGCAAAACTCTCTGGCGTTGCTATCGGAAGCGGTACTGCCTTAGGCGCTAGTGTTGCGCCACCATGTCATCTGAAGATTTTTCAGCTTCACGGGCATCGACGCAAGACTCGTTTGTACATCTTCATGTACATACTGAGTACTCGATGCTCGATGGTGCCGCGCGCGTCGGTGATTTAGTCAATGAGGTAGCTCGTCAAGAGATGCCAGCGATTGCAATGACAGATCATGGCAATGTATTTGGCGCATTTGATTTCTATAAGCAGGCAACTAAAGCTGGCGTTAAGCCCATCATCGGAATCGAAGCCTATGTAGCCCCTGAATCACGTTTCGATAAGAAACGTGTGCAGTGGGCAGATGGTGGCGACGACGATGTATCAGGTGGTGGCGCCTACACGCACATGACGATCTTGGCAGAGAATAATCAAGGTCTCTCTAATCTTTATAAGCTCTCATCACTTGCATCCCTTGAAGGCTATTACTACAAGCCGCGCATGGATCGTGAACTCATATCTCGTTATGCAGATGGATTGATTGCAACAACTGGATGTCCAGGTGGAGAAATTCAGACTCGTTTACGTATGGGCAACTATAAAGAGGCTTTACGGGCAGCGAGCGACTATCGCGACATCTTTGGCGCACAAAACTTCTTCCTTGAAATCATGGATCATCAGATTGATATCGAATCTCGCGTGCAAGCTGACCTTCTCAAGTTAGGTAAAGAGCTCAAGCTTCCACTCCTTGCTACCAATGATCTCCACTACACATTTCATGAGGATGCGGCAGCGCATGCAGCTCTACTCTGCGTGCAATCAGGCTCAACGCTCGCCGATCCCAAGCGCTTCAAATTCGATAATGATGAGTTCTATCTCAAAACTGCAGCGCAGATGCGCGAGCTTTTTAAAGAGATTCCAGAATCCTGCGATAACACCTTACTTATTGCCGAACGGTGCAATGTCACCCTCCGAGAAAATGAGAACTTACTTCCAGCATTTGATGTACCAGCTGGTGAAACAGAAGATTCCTGGCTTCGCAAAGAATCTGTCAGAGGTCTGCTAGAAAAGATGGGTGATCGGGCTACCGATATCTATCGCACCCGCCTTCAATATGAACTCGATGTTATGGTCAAGATGGGATTCCCTGGTTACTTCTTAGTTGTGGCCGACCTAGTGAGCCATGCCAAGAAAGTTGGCATTCGCGTCGGACCAGGTCGCGGATCTGCAGCAGGATCGCTTGTTGCATATGCGCTCGGAATCACCGGACTTGATCCCATCGAACACGGACTTCTCTTTGAGCGATTCCTCAATCCAGAACGTATCTCGATGCCCGATATCGATCTCGACTTTGACGAACGTCGTCGCTCAGAAATGATTCGCTATGCAACCGAAAAATACGGCGAAGATCGCGTCGCACAGATCATCACTTACGGAACCATTAAATCGAAGCAATCGTTGAAAGATGCAACGAGAGTTTTAGGTTACCCGTATTCCATTGGCGAGAAGCTCACCAAAGCTCTTCCACCATCTGTGATGGGAAAAGACATCACTCTCTCAGGAATTTTCGATACCAAAGATACGCGCCATGGAGAGGCGGGAGAATTCCGACAACTCTATGAAACAGATCCCGATTCAAAGCGCGTCGTTGATTTAGCCAAAGGCTTAGAGGGCCTCAAGCGCCAATGGGGAGTACATGCTGCCGGCGTGATTTTGTCGCGCGAACCACTTCTCGATGTAATTCCAATTCACCGTCGCGAAGCAGATGGCGCCATCATCACTCAATTTGATATGGGCGCATGCGAATCAACTGGCCTCTTAAAGATGGATTTCTTGGGACTTCGAAATCTCTCTGTACTGGACGATGCGCTTCTCAATATCAAAGCTAATCAAGGAATCGATGTAGTTCTTGAAGATCTTCCCTTGAGTGATCAGAAGACATTCGAGCTCTTATCGCGTGGAGATACTCTCGGAGTATTCCAACTCGATGGTGGGCCAATGCGCGCTCTGCTTCGCAGCATGGCCCCTGATTCATTTGCAGATATCTCTGCAGTTATCGCGTTGTATCGCCCAGGACCTATGGGTGAAAATGCCCACAATAACTATGCCGACCGCAAAAATGGGCGCAAGCCAGTAGAGCCAATTCATCCTGAGTTATCTCAACCATTGCAGGAGATTCTTGGAGATACATATGGACTCATTGTGTATCAGGAACAAGTGATGGCGATTGCGCAGAAAGTTGCCGGCTTTACTCTCGGCCGTGCAGATTTGCTGCGTAAAGCGATGGGAAAGAAGAATAAGGAAATCCTGGATAAGGAGTACATCCCATTTGAAGCAGGTATGAAAGAGAATGGATTCTCAGTAGGTGCAATCTCGCGCCTTTGGGAAGTTCTTATCCCGTTCTCTGATTATGCATTTAACCGTGCCCATAGCGCTGGTTACGGGGTGGTCTCTTTCTGGACCGCCTATCTCAAAGCAAATTATCCAACTGAATATATGGCAGCACTTCTTACTAGCGTGCGCGACGATAAAGATAAGTCAGCGCTCTATCTATCTGAGTGCCGCCGCATGGGTATCAAAGTTCTACCACCTGATGTCAATGAGTCAGATGCTGAGTACACACCGCGCGGAAAAGATATCCGCTTTGGCCTTGCCGCTATCCGTAACGTTGGAGAAGGAGTAGTCGCTTCTGTAAAAGCCTCTCGAGCAAGTAAAGGTGCATTCACATCCTTTGGAGATTTCCTGGCGAAAGTCGATGCCAATGTATGTAACAAGAAGACCATCGAATCACTGATTAAAGCTGGCGCATTCGATTCTCTTAACCATCCACGAAAAGGCTTGATGGCAATTCATCTGGAAGCGATTGATTCAGTGATTGAGACTAAGCGCGCTGAAGCTATTGGCCAATTTGATCTCTTTGGCGGTGATTCCATTTCACAAGTCGCAGGACTTGATATTGAGATCCCGACAACAGAATGGGATAAATCAACGCTCCTCACCTTCGAACGCGAGATGCTCGGTCTCTATGTTTCTGATCATCCACTCCTTGGTGTCGAACATGTCCTTCGTTCGCATACCGACATGTCAATCAGCCAACTACTCGATGATGGTCCGCAAGATGCAATGGTCACGATTGGTGGTTTGATTACCGGAATCCAGCGAAAAGTTTCTCGCCAAGGGGCATCGTGGGCAGTAGTTAATGTCGAAGATCTCGAAGGTGCAATTGAAGTTCTCTTCTTCTCCAACACCTATAACCAATACGCACTCTCGCTCACAGAAGACCGCGTAGTCGTTGTGCGTGGTCGATTCTCACGGACCGATGAACAAGTTCGATTTACCGCCCTCGAGATGAAGATGCCAGATATATCAGCGACTCCAACCGGACCACTTTTGATCTCACTTCCTGCGGCGCAAGTAACTCCACCAATCGTCGAACGTATGAAAGAGATTCTGCGATCTCATCCCGGAAAACGTGAAGTACATCTACAGGTCATCGACCAACAGAAATCAACCACACTCAAGATTGATGCACTGGTCACATCTTCACCCAGTTTGAGCGCTGATTTAAAGGCCATCCTCGGCCCTGACTGCCTAGTACGCATTTAATCCGTCTCATCGCTACAGATTCGCAAAGTAGAATTACGGTGTGATTCGCACCGTCGACCTCCGTGGAAAGTCGCTTGATAAAGCTGGATATCAAGGCGAGCTTCCACGCGCGCAACTCGATGTGGCACAAGCGATGGTTCTCATCGAACCAATCCTTCAAAGAGTTCAACACGGTACAGAGGCCGATCTCCTCTCTCTTGCTGAAGAATTTGATGGAGTAAAACCACCAGCAATTCGCGTACCGCAAGCTGCGCTCGATAGTGCGCTGGCACAACTTGATCCAGCCATTCGCAGCGCCCTCGAAATTTCTGCCGCTCGCATTAGAAAGGTGCATGCAGATCAAGTTCGTTCACAAAGTCGCACCACGGTAGTTGATGGCGGGACTGTCACGGAGAAGTGGATTCCGGTTGATCGCGTAGGTTTATATGTTCCGGGTGGGCGTGCGGTCTATCCCAGCAGCGTGATGATGAACGTGATTCCGGCCCAAATTGCCCAGGTGCAGAGCATCGCTGTTGCATCTCCACCGCAGAAAGATTTCGGTGGGTTGCCACACCCAACAATTCTTGCCACATGTGCGCTACTTGGAATAACTGAGGTCTATGCAGTTGGGGGAGCGCAAGCGATTGCACTCTTCGGATATGGCATGAAAGATCTCTGTCAAAAATGCGATCTCGTTACTGGTCCGGGCAATATCTATGTCGCCGCTGCAAAGCGCGCGCTGCGAGGAATTATCGGAATTGATTCAGAAGCTGGCCCAACCGAGATTGCGATTCTGGCAGATGAGACCGCTCTCGCTGCAGATGTAGCCGCAGATTTGATCAGTCAAGCAGAGCACGATGTTATCGCTGCTGCTGTTTTGGTTACTACTTCAACACAATTGGCGAGCGAAGTCGAGGCAGAGCTCGTCAAGCGAGTGGCAGCAACAAAACACGCAGAACGTATCCGTACGGCTCTCAGTGGAATTCAATCTGCAATTGTGCTTGTTGATTCAATCGCACAAGGTCTCGACGTGGTTAATGCCTATGCGGCCGAACACTTAGAAATTCAGACTCGCAACTCAGCTCTTGATGCCGAACAGATTAGAAATGCCGGTGCGGTATTTATTGGTCGCTTCTCACCAGTATCACTAGGAGATTACTCCGCTGGTTCAAACCACGTACTACCTACCGGTGGGTGCGCCTGTCACAGCAGTGGTTTATCGGTGCAAACATTCTTACGTGGCCTGCACTTTATTGAATATGACAAAGAAGCTTTTACAGAGATTCTCGATACCGTGGTCACATTGGCAAACTCTGAAGATCTTCCAGCACATGGTGAAGCCATGACTGCGCGATTGGAAAATCTATGAACCAGTGGCCAGCGTGGCTTCCGCTGCGGCACAATTTGCAGGAGCTTTCTCCATATGGTGCGCCGCAACTGCCGGTCGAATCAATCATGAATACAAACGAGAACCCATATCCACCTTCGCCTGCTTTGGCGAAGGCGATTGCACAGCGTGTGGGCGAGGTCGCTCTTACTCTCAATCGATACCCTGATCGTGATGCAGTTGTCTTGCGCAAAAAACTGGCTGACTTTATTAATGGATTATCAGGTACTACCTTTGACGAAAAGAATGTCTGGGCTGCAAATGGAAGTAACGAGATAATCCAATCGCTCTTTCTGGCCTTTGGCTCCGGAACAGCAATTGGATTTACCCCGTCATATTCAATGCACCCGTTGATTGCTAAGGTCACTCAAGTTGATTGGGTCAATGGCAGTCGCCGAGAAGATTTCTCTCTCGATATCGATTCCACAATTGCACAGATTCAACGGGTCAAACCAACCCTTACCTTCATCACAACGCCAAATAACCCAACTGGTTCGGCGATTACCATCGATGAGATTGAGAAGATTGCTAAGTCGACTCCAGGCCTATTGATTGTCGATGAAGCATATGCAGAGTTTTCAGAGGAGAAGTCAGCAGTAACGGTGATTTCTAAATACCCACACATTGTTGTCATTCGTACGATGAGTAAAGCATTTGCATTTGCTGGTGTACGTCTTGGTTATCTCATTGCAGATCCGGCAGTGATTGATGCCATGTTCTTAGTGCGACTTCCGTATCACCTCAGCGCCCTCACACAGGCGGCCGCAGATGTAGCACTTGATTTTCAAGGTGAATTATTGGGAACTGTGGCAAAACTTCGTGCAGATCGAGATCGAGTTGCCGCTCAATTAAATGAACTTGGCCTCTCTGTCATTCCCAGCTCCTCCAACTTCCTTCTCTTTTCGGGCTTTGCTCAGCCTTCTGCACAGTTATGGCAGATGATGCTGGATAGAGGAGTTCTCATCCGAGATGTGGGATTATTGGGGTACTTGCGAGTGACCATTGGCAATGAAGCCGAGAACAGTAAATTTATTTCAGCGCTAACGGCCTGCCTAGGAGAAAAATGAGCAGAACATCACGAGTCGAACGAACCACCAAAGAGTCGAGCGTTCTTGTCGAACTTAATCTCGATGGCACTGGAGAAATCTCTGTTGAAACGGGAGTTCCTTTCTTCGATCATATGTTGAGCCAGCTAGGTAAGCACTCCGGATTTAATTTGACGGTAAAGACATCAGGTGATGTCGACGTAGATTCGCACCACACTGTTGAAGACACCTCCCTCGCCTTTGGGCAGGCACTTCGCGAAGCGTTGGGAGATAAGGCAGGTATCCGCCGCTTTGGTGATGCAATGGTTCCATTGGATGAAGTACTTGTGCAGGCAGCAGTCGATCTATCTGGCCGTCCTTACCTAGTTCACCGCCAACCAGAAATTGTTGAATTAATCGGAACTTTCGATACAACGCTTGGAAAACATATTTGGGAATCCATTGTTGCTGAAGCCCGTATTGCACTGCACATTCGCGTACTTGAAGGGCGCAATGCCCATCACGTTTTCGAGGCACAATTTAAAGCGGTTGCACGCGCACTTCGTGATGCTGTCGCAATTGATAGTCGAGTAGCCGGAATTCCTTCAACAAAGGGTTCGCTCTAACGTTCGTGATTGCAATTCTCGATTACGGATCAGGAAATTTACGCTCTGCTCAGCGCGCCTTTGAAACTTCAGGTCAAGAAGTTGTCATCACTTCGGATTACCAGACTGCGCTCAATGCAGATGGTCTCGTCGTACCGGGCGTAGGCGCTTTTGCTGCATGTATGAAAGGTCTCACCGACATACGCGGCGATCAACTGGTTCGCGAACGTATCGCCGCACAACGCCCCACTCTTGGGATTTGCGTTGGAATGCAGATTTTCTTCGCTCGTGGTGTCGAACATGGAGATCACATCGGTGTTGGAGTGTGGGATGCAACAGTAGAAAAAGTAAGTGCACCGATATTGCCCCATATGGGTTGGAATACCGTTCACGTAGGTCAGGGTTCTGCACTCTTTCAGGGGATTGAAGAAGAATCTTTCTACTTTGTGCACTCATACGCGGTAAAAGCGAAGGTCGGGGCAATTGCAACGATGGCCCATCACGGCGAGGATTTTCTGGCAGCAGTAGAAGATGGCGTAGTAGCAGCAACACAATTTCATCCAGAGAAATCAGGCGATGCTGGATTGCACTTGATTAAGAATTGGACCGATTCCCTATGAGTTATCTAGAACTATTACCGGCAGTGGATGTCAAAGATGGCCGCGCTGTACGTCTGGTCCAAGGCGAACTCGCTGCCGAAACTGCCTACGGTAACCCACTCGAAGTTGCTCTTGAATTTCAAGCAGCTGGAGCGGAGTGGCTTCACTTAGTTGATCTCGATGCCGCCTTTGGTCGTGGCGAAAATAGTGCGCTGTTGGCAGAGGTCGTGGGCACACTCGATATTAAAGTCGAACTCTCTGGTGGAATTCGCGATGACGAATCACTGCGTCGTGCCCTAGCAACAGGGTGTCGCCGTATCAATCTTGGAACTGCAGCTCTCGAAAATCCTGAATGGACAGCGAAAGCTATTGGCGAGTTTGGCGATCGCATCGCTGTCGGACTCGATGTTCGCGGACATGTACTTGCAGCACGTGGCTGGACTCAAGAAGGTGGCGATCTCTTTGAAACTATCGAACGCCTTGAACGCGATGGCTGTTCACGATATGTGGTCACTGATGTGACTAAAGATGGAACTTTGCAAGGACCTAACCTCGAGCTACTGAAAGAAGTGTGTGCGGTAACGCGCCAACCAGTTATTGCATCCGGCGGAATTTCATCGCTGGCAGATATTGCGGCGCTCTCAGCACTCAATAGCGCGGGCGTGGAAGGTGCAATTGTTGGCAAGGCCCTCTATGCCGGAGCATTCACATTACAAGAAGCACTGGAACTCACCCGACGATGAGTCTTTCTGTACGCATCATTCCGTGTCTTGACGTCACAGATGGTCGAGTCGTAAAAGGCGTTAACTTCACCGATCTCGTCGATGCGGGTGACCCAGTTGAAATGGCAGCTCTCTATGGCCTGGAAGGTGCAGACGAACTTACCTTTCTCGATATTTCAGCAAGTGTTGCAGGTCGAGAGACAACTCTCGACGTCGTTCGCAAAACTGCGGAGCAGGTATTTATCCCTTTAACTGTTGGTGGTGGCATTCGTAGCGTCGATGATGTCAATAGATTGTTACGTGCTGGTGCAGATAAAGTCTCCATCAACACTGCTGCCTTGGCTCGCCCAGAATTAATTGCAGAGATTGCAGATCGGTTTGGTTCGCAAGTGCTAGTTCTTTCAGTTGATGCGCGTCGCGCCCGGACCGACTCTGGATTTGAAGTCACCACACATGGTGGTCGCGAAAGCGCTGGAGTAGATGCACTTGCTTGGGTTGAGAAAGCGTGCGCACTTGGAGTCGGCGAAATTCTCCTCAACTCTATGGATGCAGATGGAACGCGTGCTGGTTATGACATTGGAATGATTACTGCGGTCAGATCTGTATCTCGAGTTCCGCTAATCGCCAGTGGTGGCGCCGGATCACTCGAAGATTTTGCGGCCGCGCTCGATGCCGGTGCAGATGCCTTATTGGCGGCCAGCGTCTTCCACTTTGGCGTGCACCGTATTGCAGATGTGAAGAAGTACCTTTCTAGCCACAATTATTCAGTGCGCAACCCCCGCACGCCGTAGGGCAGAATACGCATATGAGCACAGAGCTAACTCCCGAGATTTCTGCGCTCCTCAAAGATCCAGACTCCCTAATTCCTGCAATTGCGCAAGATGCAGCAACGGGAGAAGTTCTCATGCTGGCCTATATGAATGCAGAATCACTTGCCGCAACTTTAGAAACAGGTAAGGCGACATATTGGTCTCGTAGCCGCAATGAATTATGGGAGAAAGGCGCAACCTCCGGACATTTTCAACTTGTTCACTCAATCGCTATTGATTGTGATGGAGATGCACTTCTCATCAAAGTTGAACAGATCGGCGCTGCCTGCCACACGGGCGAGCACACCTGCTTCCATCGGGAAATCAAGGTTGCCAAGTGAAGCTAGAGGAATTCCGCGAATTCGCGAAGAGCAATAATGTAATTCCGGTATATCGCCGACTTCTTGCAGATGGCGAAACCCCTCTGAACGTCTATAAGAAACTTGCCAAAAATTTGCCTGGAACTTTCCTTTTGGAATCTGCCGAACACGGGGGAGTCTGGTCGCGATACTCATTTATTGGTGCACATAGCCAAACAACTCTGACGGAGAAAGATGGCGTAGCAATCTGGCTAGGCAAACCTCCTGCTGGAGTACCGCAAGGCATGAACCCCTTGGAAGCGCTGCGCAAGACGGTTGCGCATTTGAAGTCTCCTACAATTGCCGGACTTCCGACACTTACCGGTGGACTCGTTGGTTACATGGGTTACGACTCGGTTCGCAGACTCGAAAAGCTTCCCAATCTCGCCGTAAAAGATATTGAACTTCCCGAAATTGCATTTATGTTGACCAGCGATCTAGCTGTCATGGATCACAGCGAAGGCACCATCACGCTCATCGCCAATGCCATTAACTGGGATGGATCAGATGAACGTATCGATGAATCGTATGCCGATGCAGTGTCGCGCCTTGATCGGATGCAGGCAGAGTTATTAACTCCGCTGGCCGGCGATGTTTCAGAGATTCCATCTAAGCGAGCACCGCAATTTGATCGCAATATGGATGAATCCGAATTTATCGCCAAGGTTGAAATCGCGAAAGAAGAAATCCGCGCTGGAGAAGCTTTCCAAATAGTTCTCTCGCAGAGATTTGCCATGAAGTGTTCTGCCGATGCTCTCGATGTCTATCGCATGTTGCGACTCAATAATCCAAGTCCATATATGTATCTCTTTAGATTTGAAGATGGCATTGAAGTTGTTGGTTCTAGCCCCGAGGCGCTGGTAAAGGTAACCGGCACTGAGGTGATGGTTCACCCAATCGCTGGCACCCGTAAACGTTCTGCCTCTGTCGAAGAAGATATTCGTTTAGGTGAGGAGCTCTTGGCTGACCCTAAGGAGCGCGCCGAACATCTGATGTTGGTTGACCTTGGTCGCAACGATTTAGGTCGAGTATGTGCACCAGGTAGCGTTGAAGTGATTGACTTTATGCATATCGAGCGTTACTCACATGTGATGCATATTGTTTCAACAGTGATTGGAAAGCTCGCCCAATCTGCGGCTCCTATCGATGCGCTCTTCTCAGTATTTCCAGCGGGAACGTTATCGGGCGCACCTAAACCACGCGCCATGGAGATCATTGAAACTCTCGAACCAACCCGTCGCGGACTTTATGGTGGCGCTATCGGCTACTTTGATTTCACCGGGAATATTGATACATGTATAGCAATTCGTACCGCGCTCCTTTATAAGGGAAGCGCATATGTACAAGCTGGTGCAGGCTTGGTGGCAGATTCAGATCCAGTCTCTGAGAATGAAGAGACTCTCAATAAAGCAGCAGCCGTACTAGGTGCAATCACCGCTGCCAATGAATTGCAGAAACACTAATGTTTAAATTGGCATTTTCACTCCTTCTTATCTCAATCTTGGCTATCTCTATCAGCCGCAAGGTAAGACTGGCAGCACGCTACGAACGCGCACCCAAAAAACTTTCGACGTGGAACTCACTCGATAAAGGAATCGATCCGACAGAGGATGCACAATGAGCGTTCTAGATTCCATCATCGAAGGCGTACGCGAAGATCTGGCTGCGCGCAGATTGCCGCTGGCCCACCTGCAACAGCGAATCGAAGATATTGCTCCAGCACTGGATGCGCATCAATTTTTGACACGCGATGAGATGAATGTGATTGCCGAAGTCAAGCGTTCATCTCCCAGCAAAGGATCACTGGCACCAATTACAGATCCAGCATCACTTGCTGAACAGTATGAAGAAGCAGGTGCTGCGGCGGTAAGCGTATTAACCGAGAAGCGACGCTTTGGCGGCTCACTCGAAGATCTTGATGCAGTTCGCAAACGTGTCAGTATTCCAGTGCTCCGTAAAGATTTTATGGTTGATGAATATCAATTCTTAGAGGCACGTGCACATGGCGCAGATATTGTGTTGCTTATTGTGGCTGCTCTATCCAAACATCAACTTAAAGATTTCTATGATCTGGCAACTGAACTCGGAATGGCATCTCTCATTGAAATTCATACTGCGCAAGAACTCGATAGTGCGATGGAGATTGAGCCACGCATCATCGGAGTCAACTCGCGGAATCTGAAGACGCTCGATGTTGATAGCGCGGCTTTTAGTGACTTAATTCCGCGGATACCAACCTCTGTGATTCGCGTCGCTGAATCAGGAATCGCCTCGCGCGCCGATGTTGAGTTCGCTCAAAATTCTGGCGCAACCGCGATTCTTGTCGGAGAAGCCCTCGTAAAGTCAGGTAATCCAATTTCCGCCATGCGCGATTTACTAGGGCGCGGGTAGGCTTGCGCTATGACTACTGTCGAAGAACTCGCTGGCCACTTTGGTCCATATGGTGGCCGCTTTGTTCCAGAAGCGCTGATTGGCGCTCTCGAAGAGCTCGACGCTGCACGTATCAAGGCGCAGACTGATCCAACATTTATCGCAGAGCTGGCAGAACTACATCGCACATATACCGGCCGCCCTAGCATCATTACTGAAGCTAAGCGATTTGCTGAACATGCCGGGGGAGCGCGCATCATTCTCAAGCGCGAAGATCTCAACCACACCGGAAGTCATAAGATCAATAATGTTTTAGGACAAGCACTTCTTACCAAACGTATGGGCAAGAAACGCATCATCGCTGAAACTGGAGCAGGTCAACATGGTGTTGCATCAGCTACAGCAGCTGCCTTGATGGGGCTGGAGTGCGTTGTCTATATGGGCGAAGAAGATACGAAGCGTCAATCGCTCAACGTTGCTCGCATGAAATTACTAGGCGCCGAAGTTATTCCGGTGACCTCTGGTTCACGAACCTTAAAAGATGCAATCAATGAAGCGATGCGCGATTGGGTTACCAATGTAGAGACGACCCATTATTTATTAGGCACTGTTGCCGGCCCGCATCCTTTCCCATCAATGGTTCGCGATTTCCATAAAATTATTGGTGAAGAATCGCGCGAACAAGTTCTCGCGCTCACCGGTCGACTTCCTGATGCTGTGCTCGCTTGTGTTGGTGGTGGATCGAATGCGATTGGCATCTTCCATCGCTTTATCTCTGACCCTTCAGTGCGCTTGATTGGTCTGGAGGCAGCCGGTGATGGAGTTGAAACTGGTCGCCATGCTGCATCGATTTCAGGTGGTTCACCAGGAGTTCTCCATGGAAATCGCACCTATGTATTACAAGATGCGAATGGTCAGACAATTGAATCTCACTCAATCTCTGCAGGACTTGATTATCCAGGAGTTGGGCCAGAACATGCCTATCTCCACGACATTGGTCGCGCTGAATATCGCGGAATTACCGATGCGCAAGCGATGCATGCCTTTGCGCTACTTTCCAAGACTGAAGGAATCATTCCTGCTATCGAAACTGCGCACGCGCTAGCAGGTGCCATGCAGGTCGGAAATGAACTTGGACCTGATGGGATTATTTTGATTAATCTCTCTGGACGTGGCGATAAAGATGTACAAACTGCGGCGCAGTACTTTGGAATTCCGCTCTAAATGACAACAGCTTTAGATGATCTCTTCGTAAAAGTTCGAGCCGAAAATCGCGCAGCGCTCATCGCCTATATCCCAGCTGGATTTCCTAGTATTGCCGGTTGTAAGAAAGTAATCCAAGCATTTGTCGATGGCGGCGTTGATGCAATTGAAATCGGATTCCCTTATAGCGATCCAGTGATGGATGGACCAACAATTCAGGCAGCTGCTGATCAATCGCTCGCTCACGGCACTGGTGCACGTGAAGTATTTGATGCGTTGCATACTGCCACCAATCTCGGCGTCGCAGCAGTTGTCATGACATATTGGAACCCCATCGAAAAGTATGGTGTGGAAAAATTTGCTCAAGCGATTCTCGATAATGGTGGTTCAGGAGTTATCACTCCAGATCTGACCATTGAAGAATCTGGAGCTTGGCAAGCAGCCGTTGCAAAAACTGGAATAAATCCCATTTACGTTGTAGCTCCCAGCACTAAGGATGCGCGCTTGCCACTTGTTACATCGCAATGTGGCGGTTTTGTATATGCGGCAAGTTTGATGGGCGTCACCGGTGCACGTACCTCGGTCTCATCGGGGGCTGCCGAATTGGTGGCTCGCATTCGTACTACTACAGGTCTGCCAGTCTCTGTGGGTCTAGGAGTTTCTACACGTGAACAAGCCAAGGGCGTGGCCGGTTATGCAGACGGTGTCATCGTTGGTTCAGCCTTTATTAAAGCGATCCAAGATGCGCCAGATGAAGAGTCGGGCCTTGCTGCAGTACGTGAATTAGCATCCGAATTAGCTAAAGGAGTTCGTGAAGGTCGATGAAGAAATACTCTCCATGGTTTGCTCTATTTGCTCGATTAATCTTGGGTGGCGTACTGCTGGTTGCAGGATTTCTGAAGTATCAGCATCTTGATAAATCACAGATGGCAGTTCGTGCCTATGAACTCTTGCCAATCGCTATTGCAAACTTCTTAGGGATTACTCTGCCTTTTCTGGAAATGGCAGTTGGAATCCTTCTTATCCTGGGAGCAGCAATCAGAATTTCCGCCGCAATCGGTGGCTTACTAATGCTCACCTTTATTATCGGTATTTCTCAGGCTTGGGCTCGTGGGCTCTCCATTGACTGCGGTTGTTTCGGTGGTGGGGGACAAGTCGCACCTGGTGCCACCAACTATTTGCCGGAAATCTTGCGTGATACTGCCTTGGCGCTCATGGCGATTTACCTTTTCCGCTTCCCACAAAGTAAATTTGGACTCGATCGACTTACCTCAAATGGAGAAAAGACCAATGGCTAATCAGAAACCTGGTAGAGATAACTTCACTCGCAATCTAGTGATTGTGGTTGTTGTAGGAGTTGTGCTCTTGATGCTGGTCCCGACCTTGATTTCAAAGGGAACTAAGACATCGGCCAAGATTCCTTCTAGCGTATCTGCTAGCCATGGATATGGAATTGTCTTCAATGGCGATGTCACAAATGTCCCTGTCGTCGATGTCTATGAAGATTTTCAATGCCCAATCTGTCAGCAATTCGAAAAGATGAATGGCGATTACCTCGAATCACTTATTACAGCGAAGAAAGCAACAGTTGTTTATCACACGCTTTCATTCCTCGGCCCTGATTCAATTCGTGCCGCCAACGCCGGAGCTTGCGCTGCCGATCAAGGAAAGTTCTTGGACTATCACCGCACGCTCTACGCAAACCAACCAGCTGAAAATTCTGGAGCATGGACAAACTTGGCTCTGACAATCCTTGGGCCTGCTGCCGGAATCACCGACAGCAAATTTGGAACCTGCGTTGCTGGCGGAAAATATGCCGACTGGGTCACCAACGTTGCCAATGCCGGAGCAAAGGCAAATGTCAATGCAACTCCAACCATCTTTGTTAATGGCAAAGAGCTCGATCGTAAGACCGAATACTTCAACCCAGTTAAATTTAAAGCAGCTATAGAGCGCGGATAATGCTCAGGCTCTCAATTCCAACTCCGACAACGTCGGCGGTTGCAATTGGGCCACTGACAATTCATTTCTACGCTCTCTGCATTATCGCTGGGGTAGCGGTTGCGCTCTGGTTAGGCAATAAGAGATTTGTTGCAGTGCATCCTGCTGCGATTGGCGTTGTAAGCGATGTCGCGATCTTTGCAGTCCCAGCTGGTGTGATTGGTGGCCGGCTGTATCACGTAGTAACAACTCCAGAAAAATATTTTGGTGCTCATGGTCAATTCTTAGATGCCTTTCGTATCTGGAATGGTGGCCTCGGAATTTGGGGTGCAATCGCGCTCGGTTCTGGTGCAGCGTTTATCGCCTATCGACGTATTGCACGGCGAATTGCACTTCCATCATTTCTTGTATTTGCAGATGCGCTAGCTCCAGGAGTGTTGATTGCACAAGGTATTGGTCGTTGGGGAAATTGGTTCAATGGAGAACTCTTCGGCAAACCTTTGAAAGCGGCCTGGGCGCTAGAAATTCCTGCATCGTTAAGACCGATCGGATATGAAGAGTTCGCGACCTTTCATCCCACTTTTCTCTATGAATCACTCTGGTGCTTTGCGATTGCAGGTCTGCTACTCAGATTAGGTCGCTCACTTCCCAGCGGCGCTCTCATCACTGCCTACATCACCCTTTACAGTTTTGGGCGATTCTTTATTGAAGGCTTACGAATTGATCAATCCCACACTTTTGCAGGGCTGCGCCTCAATCAGTATGTCGCGCTGCTTTGTACAGTGATCGGCGCAGCGACCTTTACGCGATTTATGCAGCGGAAGAGGTAGGCTTTCGGTATGGCTCTAGAGGATGTCTATCGTCGCAATCAGCAACATCGCACACATCGTGCAGGTTGGTTGCGCGCTGCAGTTCTTGGAGCAAATGATGGTCTCGTAGCAACTGCCAGCTTAATGATCGGTGTAGCCGCAGCTAAATCTGGTGAGAATACATTTTTAGTAACAGCAGGTGCTGCAGGTATTGCAGCTGGTGCCATGTCGATGGCTGTCGGTGAATATGTGTCAGTGCGTTCGCAGAACGATATTGAAGAATCAGATCGCCTCTTAGAGATCGAGCATTTAGCAACCGATCCCGATGGAGAACTTGAAGAGTTGATCGAGATCTACATCAATCGTGGATTGTCGCGAGAACTTGCAACGCAAGTTGCACAAACGATGCATGAGAAAGATCCATTGGCCGCACATCTGCGTGATGAACTTGGACAACATCCTCATACAAAGGCTCGTCCAGTTCAGGCAGCAATCGCATCGGCCTGTGCCTTTACCTTCGGTGGCTTAATTCCATTCTTAGGCGCCTTTGCTCCGACCACGAGCGCAAAGGCGACGAGCATCATCGCCTTCACGGTGGTGGGTCTGGCGCTCACCGGCGTGATCAGCGCCAGAACGTCAGGCTCGAAGGTATTTGCTCCAACTTTGCGCGTGATTATTGGCGGCTGTCTCGGTATGGCCATCACCGCGGGTATCGGTCAGCTCTTGCATGTGAGTGGCATCTAAAGCACCCCCTTGCTACCCTTTCGCTACTAAAGCACCAGCATCATTTAATACCGGGCCAAAGTTGTCCCTTGTGATACTTACAAAAAGGACAACGGGTTATGGCACTCTCATCGAACTATCCCGCAGCACAGGGTCTCTATGACCCTGCGAATGAACATGACGCATGCGGCGTTGCGATGGTTGCCACCCTTAATAAAATTGCAACACATGAGATCGTAGAGAAGGCGCTCACCGCACTGCGCAATCTCGAACACCGCGGCGCATCGGGTGCAGAACCTGATAGCGGCGATGGCGCCGGAATTCTTATCCGAGTTCCCGATGCCTTTTATCAAGCTGAGACAGATTTTGATCTACCGGCAGCTGGAAGCTACGCAACTGGAATCGCATTTATTGCGCAAGGCGTTGACGTTGCAGCAGATATCGCCACGATTGCAGCCGAAGAAGGGCTCACCGTTCTCGGTTGGCGCGAATTACCAATTAATCCTGCATCACTTGGTAAGACTGCAGTATCTGTCATGCCGCAGTTTCATCAACTCTTTATTGCAGGTAAAAATGGCGAATCAGGAATTGCCCTTGATCGCTTAGCTTTCGCACTGCGTAAGCGCGCTGAACATGGACTCGATCTCTACTTCCCATCGCTATCTTCGCAGACCATTGTCTATAAGGGCATGCTCACAACCGGACAGTTAGAGGATTTCTTCCCAGATCTCAGCGATCAACGCGTTGTCTCACCACTTGCCTTAGTTCACTCGCGCTTTTCTACAAATACATTCCCATCGTGGCCACTTGCGCACCCTTACCGCTTTATTGCACACAACGGAGAAATCAATACCGTTAAGGGAAACCGCAACTGGATGCGCGCCCGCGAATCTCTCTTAGCAAGCGATGTTATTGGGGGAGACCTCAAGCGTTTATTCCCGATTGTCGAAATGTCAGGGTCAGACTCCGCATCTTTCGATGAAGTTCTCGAACTTCTCTACCTCGGTGGTCGCTCACTCGCGCACTCTGTTTTGATGATGATTCCCGAAGCCTGGGAGAACCACGCAACGATGTCGCAGAAGCGTCGCGATTTCTATGCCTTCCATGCATCTCTTATGGAGCCATGGGATGGACCTGCGTGTGTGACATTTACCGATGGACATCAAGTTGGTGCAGTTCTCGATCGCAATGGCTTACGCCCATCTCGTTTCTGGGTAACCGATGATGGCCTCGTTGTCTTAGCGTCCGAAGTTGGCGTTCTCGATTTCCCTGCAGAGAAGATTGTCCGCAAGGGACGTTTGCAACCAGGAAAGATGTTCCTTGTAGATATCGAAGCAGGACGCATTATTGAAGATGATGAGATTAAAGATTCATTGGCAGATGCTGCGCCGTATGGCACATGGCTCAACGATGGAATGGTCAAACTCTCTGAACTTCCTTCGCGCGAACATATTGTCTATCCACACAAGTCTGTCATTCGCCGCCAAAAAGCATTTGGTTATACCGAAGAAGAAATCAAGATCATCGTAACTCCGATGGCCAAAGGTGGGGGAGAAGCTCTTGGTTCCATGGGAACCGATACGCCAATCGCCGCGCTTTCTGCAAAGCCACGTCTGCTCTTTGATTACTTCACACAGCTCTTTGCTCAGGTGACAAACCCACCGCTCGATGCTATTCGCGAAGAGCTTGTCACAAGTCTGGGTGGATCTCTTGGTCCAGAACATAACTTGCTCGATCCTGGTCCAGAATCATGTAAGCAGATTTCACTTGCATTCCCTGTGATTGATAATGATGAACTCGCCAAAATTATTCACGTTAATGCCGATGACGACTATCCAGAGCTCGAAGCGTATGTAGTTCGCGGCCTATTTCCAGTTACTGGCGATGGCAACACTTTACGTACTCGACTAGAAGAGATTAAGAGCGAAGTCTCAGCTGCAATTGCAAAAGGCGCCCGCATCATTGTTCTCTCAGATCGCGATGGCGATGCTGAAGATTGTCCAATCCCTTCACTGCTACTTACTGCGGCAGTTCACCATCATCTGATTCGTGAGAAGACTCGTACCAAGGTTGGTCTGGTTGTTGAAGCCGGCGATGTTCGCGAAGTTCACCATGTTGCACTTCTCATTGGCTATGGAGCAGCTGCGGTGAATCCATACCTCGTCATGGAGACCGCTGAAGACCTGGTCAATCAAGGAGTTATTACCGGTATCGCACCTGAAAAGGCTGTGCGCAATGTTATTAAGGCGCTTGGTAAAGGTGTTCTCAAAGTGATGTCCAAGATGGGTATCTCAACGATTGCTTCCTATACAGGTGCACAAGTATTTGAGGCTATCGGAATCGCGCAAGATGTTGTCGACGAGTTCTTTGTTGGCACTACATCACGCCTAGGAGGCGTTGATCTTGATGTCATCGCTGAAGAGACAATTAAGCGTCATCACTTTGCATACCCAGTAGGTGGCGAGATTCCTGGAGCAAAGCGTTTAGCCGTTGGTGGCGAATACCAATGGCGCCGCGATGGTGAACCACACCTCTTTAATCCTGAGACTGTCTTTGCGCTACAGCACTCAACCCGTAATAAGCGTTACGACATCTTTAAGCGCTATACCGATCAAGTAAATAATCAGAGCAAGACTCTGATGACCTTGCGCGGCCTCTTCCAATTTAAAGATGGAGCTCGTTCACCTATCTCGATTGATGAAGTCGAACCAATCTCAGAAATCGTCAAGCGTTTCTCAACGGGTGCTATGTCATACGGTTCAGTGTCGCAAGAAGTCCACGAGACTCTCGCTATCGCCATGAACCGTCTCGGCGCAAAATCAAATACCGGCGAAGGCGGCGAAGATGAATCTCGTTATCTGCCACTTGCCAACGGAGATTCAAAGAAGAGCGCAATCAAACAAGTGGCATCAGGTCGATTTGGCGTGACAAGTAATTACCTGATCAATGCCACAGATATTCAGATCAAGGTCGCGCAAGGTGCCAAGCCAGGAGAAGGTGGACAGCTTCCTGGGTACAAGGTCTATCCCTGGATTGCAAAGGCGCGTTTTTCAACACCAGGCGTTGGTCTTATCTCGCCTCCGCCGCATCACGACATTTATTCCATTGAAGATCTTGCGCAATTAATTCACGATCTAAAAAATGCCAATAAGAACGCACGTGTTCACGTCAAACTCGTTGCAGAAGTTGGCGTCGGAACAGTTGCAGCTGGTGTTTCTAAGGCACATGCCGATGTTGTTTTGATCTCTGGTCACGATGGCGGAACAGGTGCATCGCCATTGACCTCGCTTAAGCATGCCGGAGCACCGTGGGAACTCGGTCTTGCGGAAACACAACAGACTTTGTTGCTCAATGGACTTCGCGATCGCATCGTGGTTCAAGCAGATGGTCAGCTCAAGACCGGTCGCGATGTTGTAATCGCTGCTCTCCTCGGCGCCGAAGAATATGGATTTGCTACAGCTCCACTCGTTGTCTCCGGCTGCATCATGATGCGTGTCTGCCATCTTGATACGTGTCCAGTTGGAGTTGCAACACAGAATCCAGAGCTACGGAAGAAGTTCACCGGCAAGCCTGAATTCGTAGAGACCTTCTTTGAATATATTGCAGAGGAAGTTCGCGAGATTCTTGCTTCTCTTGGATTCCGCACTCTGCAAGAAGCGATCGGACATGTCGAAGTTCTTGATACCAAGGATGCGGTCGATCATTGGAAGGCGAGTGGCCTTGATTTATCCCCATTACTAGTTCGACCAGATGTTGATTCAGCTCTGCATTGCACAACTTCTCAAGATCATGGCCTAGCTGCTGCGCTCGATAACACCCTTATCGACTTAGCTAAATCTGCTCTGGAAAACCGCGAACCAGTGCGGATCGATTTACCAGTGCGTAACGTCAACCGCACGGTCGGCACAATGCTGGGCGCAGAAATCACTCGTCGCTTCGGTGCTGAAGGACTTCCTGCTGGAACGATTGATGTCACTCTCCACGGTTCTGCAGGTCAATCACTTGGCGCATTCATCCCACAAGGTCTGACCGTTCGACTCTACGGAGATGCTAATGATTATGTCGGTAAGGGAATTTCTGGGGGACGCGTTGTTGTTCGTCCCGATGAGAAAGCAACCTTTACATCTGAAGTAAATGTCATTGCTGGAAATGTGATCGGCTATGGCGCAACATCGGGAGATATCTTCATTCGCGGTCTTGCCGGAGAACGTTTCTGTGTACGAAATTCAGGTGCGACCGCAGTTGTTGAAGGCGTAGGCGATCACGCTCTCGAATATATGACAGGCGGAACAGTTGTCATTCTCGGAAAGACTGGGCGCAATATTGCTGCTGGTATGTCTGGTGGCCGGGCCTTTGTTCTTGATCTAGATACTTCTGTAGTGAATGCAGAGATGGTCGATGTCTTAGCTGTTCCTGCAGATCAACGAGAGATTCTGAAATCAATCGTCTCCTCATTCCATGTTGAGACAGGTTCAGAAGTAGCAGCCGCACTTCTTGCCAACTGGGATACCGAAATTTCTCGCTTCTCACTCATCATGCCGCGCGATTATGCAAAGGTTTTAATGGCAATCGAACGAGCAACCCGCGAAGGACTTCCGGTCGACGAGTACATCATGGAGGTAGCAGCGAATGGCTGATCCCAAAGGTTTTATGACCACTCCGCGTGAGACACCCAAGCGCAGACCTGTCGATATCCGTATCCAAGATTGGCGTGAAGTCTACGAACCACAATCATTTGAACATCTGCAGAAGCAGGCTGGTCGTTGCATGGATTGTGGAATTCCGTTCTGTCATTCCGGCTGCCCTCTCGGCAATTTAATTCCTGAGTGGAACGATTTAATGTGGAGAGGCGATAAGAACGAAGCAATTGATCGCCTCCATGCAACCAATAACTTCCCTGAATTCACCGGTCGCCTCTGTCCAGCTCCTTGCGAGACCGCATGTGTTGTTGGAATCAACCGCGATGCCGTCACAATTAAGCAGATTGAACTTCGTACAATTGAAGAAGCCTTCGATGCTAATAATGTGAAGCCACTTCCACCTGATCGCATCACCGGAAAGACCATTGCGGTCATTGGGTCGGGACCAGCAGGCCTGGCTGCAGCGCAACAACTCACACGTGCTGGACATACCGTTGTCGTATACGAACGTGCAGAGAAGATCGGCGGCTTGCTTCGCTATGGAATTCCTGAGTTTAAGATGGAGAAGCACATCGTTGATCGCCGACTTGCTCAGATGGAGCAAGAAGGAACTCGTTTCCGTCCCGGCGTTAATGTGGGAGTAGAAGTAACTGGCTCAGATCTACGATCCAAATACGATTCGATTGTTCTTGCAGTCGGTGCAACGCAATGGCGAGATTTAGCTATTCCTGGCCGCGACAATAAGGGCATCTATCAAGCGATGGAATTTCTACCTTGGGGTAATAAGCAGGCGCTTGGTGAAGTTGCAGTTCCACCAATTAACGTTGCCGGCAAACATGTCATCATCCTTGGTGGCGGAGATACCGGAGCAGATTGTCTAGGTACATCTGTTCGTCAAGGTGCAGCATCAGTGACACAACTTGAAATCATGCCGCGTCCAACAGATGAACGCCCAACCTCACAACCTTGGCCTACCTATCCAATGATTTACCGCGTATCAAGTGCGCATGAAGAACTCGATAATCGCGTCTTCTCTGTCAGTACCCAAGAATTTGTGGGCGACGGAAATGGAAATCTCAAGGCGCTCAAGATTGTCGAAACTAAATTTGAGAATGGAAAGTTTGAGCCAGTTCCTGGAACTGAGAAAGAACTTCCTGCCGATTTTGTCTTCCTTGCGATGGGATTCACAGGGCCAGAGAAGTCTGCGCTCATCGACCAACTTGAAGTTGCTCTAGATGATCGTGGAAATATCAAGCGAGATGAGAACTTCCAAACTAGTGAAGAAGGTATTTTCGTCGCAGGCGATGCAGGTCGTGGCCAATCTCTCATTGTCTGGGCAATCGCTGAAGGTCGCTCTGCGGCAGCTGCAGTCGATAGATATCTATCGGGGGAGACCCAACTGCCTTCACCGATCGAACCTACAACGCGCCCGTTGATGGTCTAACTTCTAAGTAACTCCATAAGACAGATAAGGTAACGACATGCGCCGCGCCAAAATAGTTTGCACGATGGGTCCTGCAGTTGAATCTCCCGAGAAAGTACGAGAACTCATTGCTGCGGGAATGAATATGGCACGTCTCAATCTCTCGCATGGTGGTTATGAGGAGCATCAAGCTCGCTTAGACCAAGTTCGCGCTGCGGCACAAGAAGCCGGAAAACCCGTTGCAATCCTTGTCGACCTACAAGGTCCGAAGATTCGCCTCGGCCGTTTTGCTAATGGCCCACATGACTTAGCGCGCGGAGATATCTTCACGATTACAACCGACGATATTCAAGGCACTAAAGAGCGCGTTGGTACGACTTACAAGGGGCTACCTGGCGATTGCAAAGCCGGCGATCGCATTTTGATTGATGATGGAAAAGTTACCGTCGAAGTTGTTGAGGTTAAGGGCAATGACGTCATCACCAAATGCATTCAGCCAGGAGCTGTAAGCAATAACAAGGGAATTAACTTGCCGGGCGTTGCAGTATCTGTTCCTGCTATGTCCGAAAAAGATGAAGCTGACCTTCGCTGGGGCTTGCGCGCCGGCGCAGATTTTATTGCGCTCTCATTTGTGCGAAATGCAGCCGATGTGAAAGATGTACACGCCATTATGGATGAAGTTGGAATTCGCGTTCCAGTCATCGCCAAGATTGAAAAGCCACAAGCAGTTGAGAATCTCGTAGAGATCGTTGCTGCATTCGACGGCATCATGGTCGCTCGCGGAGACTTGGGCGTCGAACTTCCTATTGAAGATGTGCCAATGGTGCAGAAGCGTTGCGTTGAACTTGCCCGCGATGCGGCAAAGCCAGTCATTGTTGCTACCCAGATGCTTGATTCGATGATTACCAACTCTTCTCCAACGCGCGCAGAAGCAACTGACTGCGCCAATGCGGTGCTCGATGGCGCAGATGCGCTCATGCTCTCTGGTGAAACATCTGTTGGCGCATTTGCAATTCAAGCAGTTGAGACAATGGCACGCATTATCGAGCGCACCGAAGAACTTGGTCTCGACCGCATTCGCCCTCTGACAAATTTGCCACGTAGTAAAGGTGGAGCAATTACCAAAGCTGCAGCTGAAGTTGGCCTTATTGTTGGTGCGAAATTCCTCGTTACCTTTACACAATCCGGCGACTCTGCGCGACGTATCTCGCGCCTGCGTTCACCGATCCCAATTCTTGCGATCACTCCCGAGATTGGTACCTATAACCGCCTTGCACTCTCATGGGGCGTTGAGCCGTTGGTAACTCCCATGGTCAAGCACACGGATGAGATGGTTTTACAAGCGGACAAGATGTTGATCGAAGGTAAGCGCGCAGAAATTGGCGAACTTGTGATGATTGTTGCTGGTTCACCTCCAGGAATTCCTGGCTCCACAAATGCGATGCGCGTGCACAAGGTTGGCGATGCCGTTAACGGCGTTGTCGCTGCCTACCGTTAATCCACAGCCGCATTCGTTTCGTCTATCTACCTTCTTCTAATACGATAGGGGCTTACGCCTCGGTACTCCAACGGTAGAGAGGGCAGTCTCAAACACTGCATAGTGTCGGTTCGAATCCGACTCGAGGCACATGAGCAACGAAGCCACCACGAGCATCCGCATCCTTGTTGCCGAGGATGAAGCGCTCATTCGCATGGATCTCGTGGAGATGTTGCAAGAAGCTGGATATGACGTTGTTGCTCAAGCAACTAATGGCGAAGAAGCGATTGCACTTGCGATCGAACATCAACCTGATTTAGCGATACTCGATGTCAAGATGCCTGTGCTCGATGGAATATCTGCAGCCGAAAAAATAATCTCCATTGCACCTGTTCTGATGCTGACTGCCTTTAGCCAGCGCGAACTCGTTGACCGAGCACGTGATGCCGGAGTCATGGCCTATGTTGTAAAGCCATTTACGATTGGCGACTTAGTTCCTGCGATTGAAATTGCCTTTAGTAGACATACACAGATGAAATCACTCGCCGAAGAAGTTGCCGATTTACATGAACGACTCGAGACGCGCAAGGTAATTGATCGCGCCAAGGGCATCTTGATGAAAGCTCTCAATCTCTCAGAGCCGGAAGCATTTTCCTGGATTCAGAGAGCGGCCATGGACCGTCGTCTGACGATGAAAGAGGTTGCACATGCAGTCATTTCGCCAGAAGCTGCCCTCGATAAGTAGCAGTTTTCATCACCCTGCGCTGCCGTTAATTCTCATCAATTTGTAATCAGAAAGTAACCTCCCACGCGGGGATTTAGCCCCTCCCGCCTTGTCTCAAGTAGGGGTTGAGCATTACTCTTTACGCCTCCCTGTCCCGGGACACAAGCAATAAAAAACAGGAAGGCACTACATGAATAAGAAGATCGTAAGCGGTCTTGCTATTGCTGCAGCTGCAACTCTCGCCCTTGGCGTAGTTGCAACTTCACCAGCACAAGCAGCTGCTAAGACAACAGTTTCACTTGCATTCGAAGGTCCACTTACAGGTGGAGATGCACAGCTCGGTCAGGATCAGATTCCTGGCGCGATCTACGCAATCGCTCTTTACAATGCAAAGAACCCAAAGGTAAAGGTCAACCTTGTTAAGGCTGACTCACAGTGCGACGGTACAGTTGCTGCAAACGTAGCTCCAGGTGTTGCTGCTAACAAGGCAGTCATCGGTGTTATCGGAACATCATGTTCAGGTGAAGCACGCGCTTCATTCCCTGCATTTAAGGCAGCTGGACTCACAATGATCGCTCCATCAGCATCTGCAGTTTCACTTACAGATCCAAAGGCTCCAGACCGTGGCTTCCCAGTATTCCACCGCGTCGTTGCACACGATGGATTCCAGGCACCAGCACTTGCTCGTTACGCAGCTAAGGGTGTTACATCACCTAAGTTCTACGTAATCGATGACATGACAACATACGGTGGCCCACTTGCTAAGGGAACACTTGCAACAGCTAACAAGCTCGGAACAGTTGTCGGAACAGACTCTGTTGCCAAGGGAACAGCTGACTACACATCTGTAGCTTCAAAGGTGAAGGCTTCAGGCGCAAACGTTGTTATCTACGGTGGTTACACCACAGATGCAGCGAAGCTCTTCAAGGCACTTCGCGATGGTGGATACACAGGTATCTTGGCATCAGGCGATGGAACAAACACATCTGACTTCCCAGGCCTTGCAGGTAAGGCAGCAGAAGGTGTTCGTCTCACAGCAGCTGACGTCCCATTCGACAAGCTACTTACAGCAGCTCAGCTTGCTGACTTCACAAAGATCACAGGAATCAAGGTTCCTGGTCTTTACTCAACAACTGCTTACAACGCAACTAACATCTTCCTTGACTGCATCACAAAGGGCGCGACTACACGTTCAGCCATCCAGCTTTGTGTAACAAACGGTTCATGGATAGGTGCAGGCGGAGAAACCATCAAGTTCGACCGTTACGGCGACATCATTGGTGGAGCTCCAGTCGGTGGTTACCTTGTAAAGAACGGCGTCATCATCTACGACTCAGTTGCTTAATTAGTAACTGTCTCTAGAAGTAACGCAGTAAATATGTAGCAATACATATGTTTTAAGGGTGTGGCCACTTTCCTTCGGGGGAGTGGCCACACTTCATAACACTCTTCACCTCAACAGATCGGTTGACATGAATTTTTCAGTATTAACCAGCCAGTTCTGGTCACTGGCCTTACAAGGTTTGGCGCTAGGGCTTATCTACGCCCTTGTATCTCTTGGTTACACCATGGTCTACGGAGTCTTAAGACTCATTAACTTTGCAAACTCCGAAGTCTTTATGGTGGGCACATTCGCCACTCTCTATATCGAGACACATGTATTTGGATATGCAATTAGTGCGCCATCTCTTCACGGTTTCAAATTGATCTATACCCTCGCTGCAGCTTTTCTTGCATCGATGGTGGCATGTGCGCTCCTCGCAATTATCGTGGAGCTTGTTGCCTACAGACGGCTACGCGCAAGAGGCGCCAATCGACTCGCATCGCTGATTTCAGCTATCGGAGTCTCGATCTTCCTCCTCGAAGGAATGCGCATTATTACTATTTCGCGTCCAATGACCACCCCTCGCTTGCTCGACAAGTGGAGCTTTGGAACTTTCCACGGAGCGAATTTCCGCATCGACACAATGATGGCAATCGTCTTCCCAATTCTTATCTTCTTTGTTCTCGATCAATTTGTGCGACGCTCTCGCCTTGGAAAGTCAATCCGGGCAGTTTCCATGTCTGAAGAGAACTCCAAGTTGATGGGTATCAATATAAACCGAGTGATTACCCTGACATTCTGTATCGGCGGCCTCACAACTGGTGCAGCTGCATTCCTCTATACAACAGTCTACGAAAACACCATCTTTAACGTCGGTTTCAATATGGGTATCGCAGCATTTACAGCTGCAGTACTCGGTGGCATCGGTAACCTGCGCGGCGCGTTCTTCGGCGGTTTAGCGCTCGGGCTTCTCGAGCAATTTGCCTCTGCAGTCTTGGGATCTCAGTGGAAGGCGATCACCGTCTTTACCGTTCTCGTAGTCGTACTCCTATTCAAACCAAATGGCCTCTTTGGTGAAGCCGTACAGCAGACGAGGACATGATGGCTAACTTAACTTCATTTAATCTCCGCGATAAGGGTGCTGAAATCTGGGCAGGCTGGTCTCGCCCTGTTCGCACAACTTTTGTACTTGTCAGCATTGCTGTCATCGGATTACTTCCATTCGCAGCATCATGGGGGCCAACTAGCTTCCTCAATACTCCAATTACCTCTTTCCAGAATGTCTTGGTCTACCCAGTCGGCATGTTCATCATGATGGCACTAGGACTCAATATCGTTGTTGGTAAATCAGGACTTCTCGACCTTGGGTACGTGGCCTTCTTTGCAATCGGCGCATACTCACAAGGAATTCTCTCCACTCTGTACGGATGGAATACCTGGGAAGTCATGCCGTTCGGTATCGGTTTTGCCATGCTTGCTGGTGTCATTCTTGGACTTCCAGCGCTACGACTACGTGGCGATTACCTAGCAATCATCACACTTGGTTTCGGTGAAATTGTCCGTCTCGTTGCCATCAACCTCAACGTCACTGGTGGCCCTAACGGAATTCCAGGAATTCCAAATCCTCCAACAGTCTTTGGATTCCACTTCGATTTAATGCACCCACAAGATTTCTTCTGGCTTGTCGGTGCCATGATCCTTCTTGTTATTTGGATGGTTCGCCGCTTCACGATTCGTCGTCCAGGTCGCGCGTGGGAAGCTATCCGCCAAGATGAAGATGTTGCAGCTCTGATGGGCGTTAACACCCTTGTCTACAAGCTCTGGTCATTCGTCATCGGTGCAGCCGTCGGTGGAGCTGCAGGTGTTCTCTATGCATCTAAGGTCATGGTGATCTCACCAGATATGTTTAAGTTCGACGTCTCTATCTTGATTCTTGCCTGTGTTGTCTTTGGTGGAATCGGAAATATCTGGGGCGTCATCCTCGGAGCATCAATCTTGGCTTATCTGCCAGAACGTATCCGCTTTATCTCGAATGCGCGTCAATTGGTATTTGGTCTAGTTCTCATCTTGATGATGAACCTTCGTCCCGATGGCCTCTTGCCACGTAAGAAGCGTGAAAAGATTACAGAGAAGGGTGGAAAGTAATATGTCTGAAAAACTTCTCGAACTCAAGAACGTCACTATCAAGTTCGGTGGCGTAACTGCTCTTAACGAAGTTAACTTCCACGTTAACAAGGGCGAGATCTGCGCACTCATCGGTCCTAATGGAGCAGGAAAGACAACTGTCTTCAACGTTGTCACCGGCGTCTACCCAGTGACATCTGGTGAAATCACATTTAAAGGTCAGAACTTAGGTGGCCTTAAGCGCCACCAGGTAACAAAGGCCGGCCTGGCTCGCACCTTCCAGAATGTTCGCCTCTTCGGAGATATGACCGCTCTTGAAAATGTCATTACCGCAACCGATGTTCATAAGAAGACAGGGCTGCTTCGTGCACTTATTGGAACTCCGCTCAACCGCAAGGAAGAGCGCGAAAGTAAAGAGCGTGCATATGAACTTCTCGCACTGATGGGTATCGATCATCGTGCCGATCAGCTTGCTAAGAATCTTCCTTACGGAGATCAGCGTCGCCTCGAAATCGCTCGTGCACTTGGTACTGAACCAGAGATCTTGCTGCTCGATGAACCAGCAGCTGGTTTTAACCCTGCTGAAAAGGTAGAACTTGCCAACCTCATCAAGAAGATTCGCGATAAGGGCTACACAGTTCTTCTCATTGAACACGATATGTCGCTCATTATGGGAATCTCAGATCGTGTTGCAGTTCTCGACTTCGGTCAGAAGATTGCCGATGATCTTCCATCAGTTGTTCAAAACGATCCTCGAGTTATCGAGGCTTACCTAGGAGTGCCAGCAGATGCGTCTTGAAATTAAAGATCTTCGCGTTCACTACGGCAAGATTGAGGCTATTAAAGGCGTTTCGGTTGTCGTCAACCAAGGTGAAATCGTCACTCTTATCGGTGCAAATGGCGCCGGTAAGACCACAATTCTTAAGACCATCTCAGGTCTGCGCAATGTTTCAAGTGGAGACATTACCTTCGACGGTGCCAGCATCAATAAGGTTCCAGCGCACGAACGTGTAGATCTCGGAATTTCACAGGTACCTGAAGGCCGCGGAATCTTCCCTGGTATGACAGTTCTTGAAAACCTCGAGATGGGTAAGTTCAATCGCAAAGATCGTAAGGCCGAGATGGATGAAGATCTTGATCGCGTCTACACCTTGTTCCCACGTTTGAAAGAGCGTGCAGCACAAGCTGGCGGAACTTTGTCGGGTGGAGAGCAGCAGATGCTCGCTATGGGTCGCGCACTCATGGCCCGTCCAAAGGTCCTATTGCTGGATGAACCATCAATGGGGCTCGCACCTCAGATGATTGCAAATATCTTCCGCATCATCACCGAAATTAATAAGCAAGGTGTAACAATTCTTCTGGTTGAACAGAATGCGCAGCAAGCACTACAGCGCGCACATCGTGCTTATATTCTCGAGACCGGAAATGTTACAAAAGAGGCAGCGGCTTCAGATCTACTCAACGATCCAGCTGTCCGCGAGGCATACCTCGGAACAGGTGCACATTAGTTAAGCGGTTACTCCTTATTTAAAATGAGGCAGGTTATGCGAGCAGTACATGTTCGCTGACCTGCCTCGTTTGTTATTACGATCTCATAGACGCAGAGTGTGCGACCGAGCGAGATAGGTGTGGCAACTGCTGTAACGAAACCGCTTGTTGCAGATTTGTGGTGGGTCGCATTGATATCGACGCCCACAATTTTGCGATCAGGACCAGCATGTAATTGAGTACCGATTGAACCTAGAGATTCAGCGAGAACGACATTAGCGCCACCGTGCAGTAAGCCCAGTGGTTGGGTATTTCCTTCTACTGGCATACGCGCCACTAAACGCTGAGGTGAAACTTCCAACATTTCGATACCCATCTTGAGATCGAGGGCACCTTGTCCGCGTTCTTTGATGATGGCTAAGTAATCAGGTTCGGTCATAGTCAGTGAGTTTATATCTATGATGAGCGCCATGGCCGCGAAACGCTTACTCCTTATCGATGGCCACTCGATGGCCTATCGAGCATTCTTCGCACTACCCGCTGAGAATTTCACAACAGCGCAAGGCCAGCACACCAATGCCATCTATGGTTTTGCGACCATGTTGATCTCGCTCCTCAAAGATGAGAAGCCAACCCATGTTGCCGTCGCCTTCGATGTCTCGCGCAAAACATTCCGTACCGAGATTTTTCCTGAGTACAAAGCAAATCGCGCTAAAACCCCCGATGAGTTCCGCTCGCAGATGTCCTACCTGCATGATCTTGTTAAAGGTTTTGGAATAAGCCAATTTGAAATCGAAGGCTATGAAGCCGATGACATTATTGCCACAATTACAAAGCGCGCCGAGAAAGAGGGCGCAGAGGTTCTCATATGTACAGGCGATCGCGATAGCTTCCAATTGGTAACGCCGCAGACCACGGTGCTCTATCCCAAGCGCGGAGTCTCTGAGATGGCGCGTATGACCCCGGAAGCGGTGCAAGAGAAATATGGAATGTCACCCGATCAATATCCAGATTTTGCAGCGTTGCGTGGAGATCCCAGCGATAACTTGCCATCAATACCTGGCGTCGGTGAAAAGACCGCTGCTAAATGGGTTGTTGAATTTGGTTCGCTCGTAGAGCTACTCGCCAAGGCCGACTCGGTTGGAGGCAAAGTTGGAGATTCACTTCGCGCCAACATCGAGAATGTAAAGCGAAATCGCGAACTTACTCAGTTAATTCACGATGCGCCGATTGATTTCACTATCGATGCTCTTGCGTGGAGTGGCGTCACAGAATCTGATCTCACCTCTCTCTTTGAGGAACTCGAATTTCGCACCCTGAAAGATCGCTTAAAGGTAATTTCAACAGGTAAATCGGCTACACCTGCAAAGCAGGTAAAGAGTGAGAGCGAACCAGAGTTCTCGCTCTTTGGCTCTGATATCGATTCAGCGGTAGTAACTGAAGATGAGATCAGCAAACGGATTGCGAAACATACAGGAGCGATTTCGATTGCATACGAGTTGCACGAGGATCGACTTCACCGTTATGCAGTTGCGCTAGATAAAAAGACCGCCTTCCTTATTCACTCATCTGAAATGGGCGAGTGGGCAAGAGATAACACGATTGAGAAAATTGCCCATGATGCAAAGGCCATTGCTCGCGAGAATGGATTTACCGGCGCCACCTTTGATACATCACTTGCTGCTTATCTGGTAAACCCAGGAGTTCGTGCCCAAGAAGTCACCGACCTTCTCGAGCGATGGGGTGATGGAAGTCAGATTGATTCCTCCTCGCCCGAACAATCTTTACTGACCACCGCATGCGCTCTCTTTGGTCTACGAGATTCTTTAACAAAAGAGCTCAGTGACCGGGGATTGACGAAGCTATACCTGGAGCTAGAACTTCCTATCGCTGATCTTTTAGCGCTGATGGAGAATCGAGGAATCGCAGTAGATAAGAAGGAGCTCGAATCCCTGGCAACTTTCTTTGATGGTGAAGTTGCTCGTGAGACCAAGGTGGCTCACACTGCGGCAGGACGCGAATTTAATGTGGGTTCACCAAAACAATTACAGGTTGTGCTCTTTGATGAACTCGGACTTCCCAAGACAAAAAAGATTAAGACTGGTTACACCACCGATGCCGATGCACTGACCACGCTCTTTGAGAAGACTTCTCACCCAGTATTAGCTGCGCTGCTTCGCATTCGCGAGACTAAGAAGCTTGCAACCACGATAGAAGGCCTCTTAGCGGAGATTCAAAAGGATAAGCGGATTCATACCCACTTTGCACAGACAGTTGCGGCGACTGGACGACTCTCGTCAGTTGGCCCCAATCTGCAGAATATTCCGGTACGCACAGAAGAGGGACGCAAGATTCGCAACTGCTTTGTAGCAGGTACGGGATATGACGCGCTTCTGACTGCTGACTACAGCCAGATCGAGATGCGCATCATGGCGCATTTATCGAACGATAAGAATCTCTTACACGCATTTGAATCTGGAGAAGATCTCCACGCCAGCATCGCCGCCGAAGTATTTGGCGTCAAAGCAACAGATGTCGATCCAGAGATGCGTAGACAAATTAAGGCAATGTCATACGGATTGGCCTACGGTTTAAGTTCCTATGGCTTAGCGGTTCAACTCGATCTGACTCCTCCTGCTGCACAAGATTTGATGGATCGGTACTTCGAACGTTTTGGCGGCATTCGCGACTATCTCAAGACGGTCGTAGAAGATGCGCGCAAAGTTGGTTATACCGAGACGGTCATGGGGCGTCGGCGATACCTGCCAGATTTATTACACGATAATCGCCAACGCCGTGAAGTCGCAGAGCGGATGGCGCTCAACGCTCCGATTCAAGGATCAGCTGCCGACATCATTAAACAAGCGATGCTCAATGTGCAGAGCGCACTCGTTGCCGGAAAATTTACATCTCGACTTCTTCTGCAAGTTCACGACGAACTTATCCTCGAAGTTGTAACTAAGGAAATCGAAGAAGTATCCGAACTAGTTCGGGTGCAGATGGGTAAGGCCTATCCGCTCAAGGCGCCACTCGATGTATCAGTCGGAATTGGAAAGAGTTGGAATGAAGCAGCGCACTAACGAGTTGTGGGGGAGTTATCTTCCATCGCTGCTAAATCTTCCTCAGGGGTAGGAATTCGATCTGCTGCAGATAGTCGCTCTCTTCCTAGCCCTAAAATGACATAGCCAGCACCGATACAGAAGGTAGTAATCCAGAGAGCGAGCGTTGGTGATTTCTTATCAGAGATAATTCCACCTGCAGTTGAACCGATCGACATTAAAGTTCCTTCCACGGTCCAGAGCCAGCCCATCATGGCAGTAGGTGAACCTTGCGGACGGATCGCCTCCATAACTTCCCAATAGAAGACTTGAATTGCACCACCAACTAAACCCAAGAATGCACCTGCAACAATCATCGTCCAACTTGGATGAGTAAGCGCCATAGGGATCGAGACAATAAACCAGATGAGGTACGTGCGGCGCATTGCACGTAAAGAAGAGGTCTTCTTGGACACTAGCCCCGCAAGCAGTCCGCCAAGAATGTTAGAGACACCCATCGCGGTAAAGATCCAGGCAGTCAGATGAGGCACTTTCTCAATCGTCGTAAATGCAGGGACTGCAACATCGAAGACGCCCCAACCGAAACCAATAAAACATCCTTCAATCATCAGAAGCTGGAGTGGCTTATGTTTCCAGAGTGGAACGTGATTGACAGACTTCTTTTCCGGAATCCAGGATCGAGAGATACGGGTAATTGCGAGTGAACCCCCACCAATTAGCATTAAAACACCACAAATATTTAATGGAAGTGCCGGATGAGATGAAAGTGCGAGCGTTGTCGCAATAACGGGACCAACAACTCCCGCCGCACTCATAATCGCGGTATCAATTGCATAGGCGGTGCGTAAGAAATCTGCAGGCACAACAATTTTCCAGAGCGGGCGGACAGATAAATTAATTGGGGGAGCGCTGAGCCCCATTACAAAAGCGAAGATCAGCATCAAGGGTTTTGAGTGCATAGCATTGAGCGCAAATGCCATTCCTGCATAACCTGGCACCATGACTCGCAGCGGCCACGTCTGACCATATTTATCCATGATGGATCCGCGAATTCCGGCGGTAAAAGAACCAGCAGCTGCATTGAGTCCGATGGCGATTCCTGCAAATGAAATCGAACCGGTTGCCTGTTGCACTTTGAAGAAGATTCCAAGCCCCACCATTCCGTAGGCGACTCGAGCCGGAAAACAGGCGAGTACCAAGACCCAGACATTGGGAATTCGGAATAGTTCGATATAGCGCTTCATTGCATCGCAATCGTACTGCGAAGCTCATTTTTTAAGCGGGGATTTGCCTGCTATTCACCCTCACCCGTACTCTTGGCCTTCGGAAAATACCAATTTCGGCATAAAACTTCATAGTCCTATCCCTACTACTTTCTATCCCTACGGAGCACCTTGACAACTCAAATCGCAGTAAATGACATTGGATCAGCGGAAGATTTTCTAGCCGCAATTGAAGGAACAATCAGAAATTTCAGTGACGGAGACCTCGTCATTGGCACAGTCGTACAAATTGATCGCGAAGAAGTACTCCTCGATGTTGGTTATAAGACAGAAGGCGTAATTCCATCACGCGAACTCTCTATCCGCCACGATGCAGATCCAAATGACATCGTTAAGGTTGGAGATAAAGTTGAAGCTCTTGTACTTCAGAAGGAAGATAAAGAAGGCCGTCTAATCCTTTCCAAGAAGCGCGCACAGTACGAGCGTGCATGGGGAGAAATCGAAGGCAAGAAAGAGCGCGACGAAGTTGTCGTCGGTACAGTTATTGAAGTTGTTAAGGGCGGACTCATCGTCGATATCGGATTGCGCGGCTTCTTGCCAGCATCCCTCGTCGAAATGCGCCGCGTTCGTGATCTCACCCCTTACATCGGTAAGCAGGTTGAGGCTCGCATCATCGAGCTCGATAAGAATCGCAACAATGTTGTGCTTTCACGTCGCGCATTCCTTGAGCAGACACAGTCACAGTCACGCACCGAATTCCTTAACTTGCTCCAAAAGGGTCAGGTTCGTACAGGTGTTGTCTCATCTATCGTTAACTTCGGTGCATTCGTTGATCTTGGTGGCGTAGATGGTCTCGTTCACGTTTCTGAGCTATCGTGGAAGCACATCGATCATCCAGGCGAAGTTGTTGAAGTTGGCGACGAGGTAACTGTTGAAGTTCTCGAAGTTGATTTCGAGCGCGAGCGTGTCTCACTCTCACTTAAGGCGACACAAGAAGATCCATGGCAGGCATTTGCTCGCACCCACACAATTAATACTGTTGTGCCAGGTGTTGTCACAAAGCTTGTGCCATTCGGAGCATTCATTCGTGTCCACGAAGGCATTGAAGGCCTTGTTCACATCTCAGAGTTGGCAGAACGCCACGTTGAGATCCCAGAGCAGGTCGTATCAGTAGGCGACGAACTCTTCGTAAAGATTATCGATATCGATCTCGAGCGTCGTCGTATCTCACTCTCATTGAAGCAAGCTAATGAAGGACATGAAGTTGAGATCGAAGCATTTGATCCAACTCAATATGGAATGGCTGCTCGCTACGATGCTGAAGGTAACTTCATCTATCCTGAAGGTTTCGATCCTGAAACTCAGGAATGGAAGCCTGGCTATGACACCCAACGCGAAGAGTGGGAGCGTCAATACGCTGTTGCTCAAGAGCGTTTCGTAGCGCATAAGAAGCAGAAGGCCGAGGCAAAGGCAGCTGAAGAAGCTGCCGTCGTCGCAGAATAATTCACACCGAAAAATCCGGCTGGCCCGCGAGCTGCTCCTGAACCTCGCGTTACCCAGCCGGATTTTTCTTTTACAAAACTCTTACGACGGCAGGTTCTTCACCTACCAAGATGCGAGAAAGGTAGAGTTGCTCCATGTTGGTTGTCGGACTTACTGGCGGGATTGGGTCTGGTAAATCCACTGTTGCGCAGAATTTCGCCGAACTAGGTGCGCTTGTTATAGATGCAGATCAGTTAGCACGTATGGCCATCGAACGTGGCACAGATGGATTTGCAGAAGTTCTCTTGCGGTTTGGCGATGAGATCATCGTCAACGGCGATATCGATCGGAAGAAGTTAGCCGATATCGTCTTTACCGATGAGCAAGCCCGTAAAGATCTAGAGGCCATTATTCATCCACGGGTGCAGGCGACCTTCGCCGAAGCTGTCGCTGATTTGGATCACGACGATATTCTCATCTACGAGATTCCTCTCCTTGTCGAAACTGGAGCAGCAGAAAAGTTTGATTTCATCATCACCGTTGAGTCAGATATTGAGTTGCGCAAAAACCGCCTCCTCAAGAAGGGGCTCTATATTTCGCAGATTGAAAAGCGGATTGCGGCGCAAGCATCTGAGGCAGCTCGTGAGGCTATTGCCGATGCGGTTATTCGCAATGATGGCGATGAAGATGCCCTCTTGCGCAAGGTAGAAAATCTCTGGGAGAGCGTTCTCGTACCTCAATCGCTAGGCTAGGTAGGTGCGCCCAGTAACCGATCTCCAGCGAAAGGTCGCACCCTTTGAGGTTATTAGCGATTACATTCCAGCGGGAGATCAACCAGCCGCAATCGAAGAGATTGCTCGTCGCATCGACGCAGGCGAAGAAGATGTTGTCCTTCTTGGCGCTACCGGAACCGGAAAATCAGCAACAACTGCCTGGCTCATCGAACGCCTACAGAGACCCACACTCGTCCTAGCTCCCAATAAGACACTTGCGGCGCAGTTGGCAAATGAGTTTCGGGAATTGCTCCCCAATAACGCAGTCGAATATTTTGTTTCTTACTACGACTATTACCAACCTGAAGCGTACGTTCCTCAGACAGATACCTTTATTGAGAAAGATTCCAGCGTCAATGACGAGGTAGAGCGGCTGCGCCACTCGGCCACGAATTCACTTCTTACTCGCCGTGATGTCATTGTGGTTGCCACTGTCTCGTGCATTTATGGTCTTGGCACACCGCAGGAGTACATCGATCGGATGATTCAACTCAAAGTGGGCGATCAGATTGAACGAAACGCTTTGCTCCGTAAATTTGTGGATGTTCAATATAAGCGCAATGACATGGCCTTCGAGCGCGGCACATTCCGCGTGCGGGGAGACACTGTTGAGATTATTCCTATGTATGAAGAGCTGGCCGTACGCATCGAAATGTTTGGCGATGAGATCGAGAAGATCATGACCCTCAATCCGCTGACCGGTGAAATCGTCCGAGATGAAGAAGAGATCTATATCTTTCCAGCCACGCATTATGCGGCCGGCCCGGAAACAATGAAGCGGGCCATGAGCGATATTGAAGATGAATTACAGATTCAACTCAATCTCTTCAAAAAACAGGGAAAGTTGCTGGAGGAACAGCGGCTACGAATGCGCACGACCTTTGATTTAGAGATGATGCAACAACTTGGATTTTGCTCTGGAATTGAAAATTACTCTCGTCATCTCGATGGACGCGAACCTGGTTCGCCACCGAACTGTCTCTTGGATTACTTTCCTGAAGATTTCCTAGTAGTGATTGATGAAAGCCACGTTACGGTTCCGCAGATTGGTGCGATGTTTGAAGGTGATGCTGCTCGTAAACGTACCCTTGTAGAGCATGGCTTTAGATTGCCGAGCGCCTTGGATAACCGCCCCTTGAAGTGGCCCGAATTTCTTGAGCGCACTGGACAGAAAATTTATCTCTCTGCAACACCGGGTAAGTACGAGATGGCAAAAGTCGATGGTGATGTCGTCGAGCAGGTAATTCGCCCGACTGGACTCATCGATCCGCAAATTATTGTGAAGCCTATTAAAGGGCAAATTGATGACCTGCTCCATGAAATCAATATTCGCGCCGAGAAGAATGAGCGCGTCCTAGTTACAACTCTTACTAAGAAGATGTCAGAAGATTTAACGGATTACCTCCAAGAAAAAGGCGTCCGGGTTCGCTATCTCCACTCTGAAGTAGATACGTTGCGCAGAGTCGAACTTTTACGTGAGCTACGTAGCGGTGAATACGATGTTCTCATCGGAATCAACTTGTTGCGCGAGGGGCTTGATTTACCTGAAGTTTCACTTGTGGCAATTCTCGATGCCGATAAGGAAGGCTTCCTTCGCTCTGCAACTTCGTTGATTCAAACTATTGGACGTGCGGCTCGCAATGTGTCAGGTGAAGTGCATATGTACGCCGACAATATGACCGCCTCGATGGCTAAGGCGATTGATGAGACAAACCGTCGTCGGGCCAAGCAAGTTGCCTATAACCTCGAAAGAGGAGTGGACCCTCAGCCACTGCGGAAGAAGATTTCAGATATCACCGATCTCATCGCGCAAGAGAGCGACGATACCGATGATATTTTGGCAGCTCTCAAAGGTAAGAAATCTGCAGCAGTCCTACCATTTGCCTCAAAGTCGACTGACTCTATGCCGCGCCAAGAGCTGATTGCGTTGATAGGCTCCCTCACCGAACAGATGCGTAGTGCAGCCGATCAACTCCAATTTGAATTAGCTGCTCGTCTGCGCGATGAGTTGAAGGAATTAAAGCGCGAACTTCGTGGAATGGATGAGGCCGGTACATGAGCATCGACAAGTTAGTAGTTCGCGGAGCGCGCGAACATAACCTTAAAGATGTATCAATCGAACTTCCGCGCGATGCACTGATTGTCTTTACGGGGCTCTCGGGCTCTGGAAAATCTAGCCTCGCCTTCGACACCATCTTTGCCGAAGGCCAGCGCAGATATGTGGAGTCGCTCTCGGCCTATGCTCGTCAATTCTTAGGCCAGATGGATAAGCCAGATGTTGATTTCATCGAAGGTCTATCGCCTGCAGTCTCTATCGATCAGAAATCTACCAACCGAAACCCTCGTTCTACAGTCGGAACAATCACTGAGGTCTACGACTATTTCAGATTGTTATTTGCTCGCGCTGGTCGTCCGCACTGTCCAAAGTGCGGCAAAG